>JAITDH010000110.1 GCA_031282665.1 Zoogloeaceae bacterium
CTCACTTTCTATGCCGAAACCGGCGAACCGCGTATCTGGCTGTTGTTCGTCGGCGGGCTATGGCTCGTATTCAAAGATGTTTCAAATGTTTCATATCCAGCATTATATTTTGACTTATGAATAATACAATGATCTTCGAGTACGTAATTCGACATTTCAACCCATACGATGCGCAACATCGCAAATCAAAGGCAAATCAAGGGATTGTCGGATTACGCCTTCGGCTCATCCAACCTACCCAACCTACGAAACCACGTTGCGCCTCGCAATGACGAAGCAACCGGCGCTCTCTCCATTTTGAATCGCGCCCGGGCGCGAACTGTCTATCGACATTTTCCTGTAATATTCCGTCCTTATCATGTCGCTTCTTTGGGAAACCTCATGTTCGATGTAAAAAGCCTTGTGGAAGCGCATGCCGCCGAGCGCCAGTGGCCGGCTTGGCAGATGGGCGTCGTGCGCCGTTTCTTTTCCTGGCTGCTGCACGAGAGGGAGTTCCAGGAATTCGAGGCGAAGTATCCCAATCTGCGCGGGCTGGACTGCGTCGAGCAGATTCTCCGGCATCTGCGGGTGCGTTGCGAGATCGACATGGCCGAACTGGAGAACATTCCGGCGCAAGGGCCGGTGGTCCTGGTCGCCAATCATCCGATCGGCTCCCTGGACGGCCTTGCGCTCCTGAAGACGGTCGCCGTCGTGCGCCCGGAAGTCAAGGTCGTCGCCAACCAGCTTCTCGCCAGCCTTCGCCCGCTGGAAGACCTGTTCATCGCGGTGGAAAACATGAACGGACAGGCCAGCCGCCAGCAGATCAAGAACGTGCGGACGCATTTGCAGGAACAGGGCGCGCTCATCCTGTTCCCGGCGGGCGAGGTTTCCCGCTTCGGCATGAAGGGCGTGCGCGACCGGAAATGGAGCAGCGGCTTCATCCGCCTGGCCGCCCATGTCCGCGCCCCTATCGTGCCGGTACACATCGAAGGGCAGTTGAGCGCCTTCTTTTATCTCTTCTCCCTGCTCCACAAATCCTTCTCCACCTACCTCCTGGTGCGCGAGATGTTCGGCCAACAGGGCAAGAGCCTGAAGATTCGCGTCGGCAAGCAGATTTCCTACGCCACATGGCACGACGGCAAGACCCCGGCGGCGGAGCTGGCCCGGCGTTTTCGCCGGCATGTCTACAAGATCGGCAAGGGCAAGGAAGGAAACATGCCGGGAGAATCGCCCATCGCCCTGCCCGTCACCGACCTCGCCGCGCTCAAGACGGCCATCGAGGCGGGCGAAACCCTGGGCAGGACGCCGGACGGCAAGCTGATCCTGCTCTACAGCCCGGAGAATTCCGACCATTCCTCGCCGATCCTGCACGAACTGGGGCGTCTGCGCGAAATCGCCTTCCGCGCCGTGGGCGAAGGCAGCGGACGCCGTCTCGACCTGGATAGCTATGACGATCATTACCAGCATCTGATTCTCTGGGACCCGCATGAACTGGAGATCGTCGGCGCTTACCGCTTCACCCCCACGGACGAGCAACTGGCGCGTGGCGGCATGGCAAGCCTCTACAGCTACAGCCTTTTCAACTACAGCGAGGAAATGCTGCCCATCCTGGCAAACGGCGTCGAACTGGGGCGCAGCTTCATCCAGCCCCGCTACTGGGGCAAGCGCGGACTGGATTATCTGTGGCAGGGCATCGGCGCTTACCTGGCCCGCCATCCCCGTTATCGCTATCTCTTCGGGCCGGTTTCCATTTCCGGCGCCTTGCCGATCGCCGCCCGCGATCTGCTGGTCGCCTTCTACCGCCTGTATTTCGCCCCCCAGCAATCCTTCGCGGTTTCCCGCCATCCCTATCCGGCTTCCCTGCCGCAGGCCCTGAAGAATTTCTGCGGCACGGATTACCAGAAGGATTTCCAGTGCCTGAAGAACATGCTGGACAACATGAATTGCAGCATTCCCACCCTCTACAAGCAATATTCCGAACTCTGCGAACCCGGCGGCGTGCAATTCATCGACTTCGGCGCCGACCCGGATTTCAACCACTGCATCGACGGCCTGGTGCTCGTCGACATGGAAAAACTGAAACCCTCCCGCTACCGGCGCTACATTGCGCCGCATGTTCAGGAGACAGGAGACGGATGCCAAGGGACGGATCGAGCAAGCGGCGACGAAGCCGCCAATTCGGATGTCTCCTGATCGTCATCGCGAGGGCCGCCCGGATTGCCACACGCACCGGTTTTGTAGGTTGGATAAGCGAAGCGCAATCCGACATTCGTTCATTACCGGCGCTTGCGCCGCTGTTCCTTGATTGCGATGCTGCGCATCGGTGTGGTTGGAATGTCGGATTACGCCTTCGGCTCATCCAACCTACGAAACCACGTTTCTGTCTCCTGCCCCCCGCTCACCCCGGCTGCAGGAATTTTTCGCACAGGCGGCGGAAAATCTTGTGTTGCCGGGTGAAATCCGCCAGGGAGGTAGCGCGGCGATTGCGGCCCCAGAATACGGCGGCTCCCGCAATTCCGGCGAAAAGGAGGATCAGGACGGGGGCGACGAAAAAGAAAATGACGGCGACGCACACAGCGCCCCCGGCGAGGAGACGCAGGGTATTCTTGTTGGAAAAAATCCGGTTGATGTCCTGCGCCTGCTCCACGGCATCCAGGGCCGCTTCCAGGCGGTCGCCATGCTGCGCGAGCATCTCGACCTGGCGCGAAAAGGTGATGAATTCCGTCGCCCTGTTTTCCAATGCGAG
>JAITDH010000166.1 GCA_031282665.1 Zoogloeaceae bacterium
CGAGCTTCGCGCCCTGCCGCCGCACGGCGGGCAGGATGCGCAGCATTTCCTCGGTTTCCCCGGAATTGGACAGGGCGAGGAAAACATCGGCGCCCTGCACCATCCCCAGGTCGCCATGACTGGCCTCGCCGGGGTGTACATAATAGGCGGGCGTCCCGGTGGAAGCGAGGGTGGCGGCGATCTTGCGGGCGATATGCCCGGACTTGCCCATGCCGCTGACGATGACCCGCCCCTGGCTTTCCAGGATCAAGGCCACCGCCCGCGCGAAATCGTCGGAAAGACGATGGATCAGGGTCTCGATCGCCTCCGCCTCGATGCGCAGAGTGCGCCGCGCCAATTCGACGAAACGGGCCGGTGAAGCGGATGGGGAAAGGGACATGGAGTACCGGGGGGAAACGCGATGCGACGGATTATACCGGACAGAAGACGAAGGACAGAAGACAGAAGACAGAGAACAGAGCGGCCGCTGACACGGCTTTGGAATCAGGGATCAGGGATCAGGGATCAGGAATCAGAAGAAGCAAACCGGGCACACTGGTTACTGACCACTGACTACAAAGCGCGCAACGCGCGCGCTGTCTTCTGTCCTCTGTCTCCTGTCCCCTGAAACTCAAAGCGACCATTCCCACTTCAGCCAGACGACGCCTTTTTCGGGAACCTCGCGGTAAACGGAGCCTTTCGCTCCGCCGTAGTGGCGGATGCCAGCGAGGAAACGCTGGTCGTTGCGTGTCCACTCGAAACCTGTCGTCATGATTGTTCCCCGGTCGCGGGGGGCGGCGAGGAATTCCACATAGGGCTTGAAGCTGTCGCCATCGTCATATGAAAGGCGCAGCAGCACGTTTTCGCGCATCAGGTTGGAGGAGGCATAGGCCCGGCTCGACCAGGCGACGTTGGCCGTGGCGACGAGATCAGGCGCCAGGGCGGACAGGGCAAGCTGCCGTTTCGTCAAGTCGGCGAGGCGTTGCCAGTCCCGAGGGCGGTAGGCTTCTCCATCGTAATAGGCTTCCGCCAGGACTCCCCAGCCGGAGGTGCCGGTCCATTGTGCTCCGACGACCGCCTTTGCCGCATGTCGCCGCCATGTGCGCCGCAGGGGGTCCGAGGGCGAGAAAAGCTCGCCGTCCCGCGCCAGGCGGTTGAGCGTCAGCGGATAGCGGCGGCCATACAGCGCCGCGCCATAGAGCGAGAACCCGTCGCTGACGACATGCGTGCCTCCCGCGCCGAATTCGAACCTGCGCTGGCGCGAAAGCCGCGCGACGACATGCAGGTCGTCATCATCCATGAAGCGGAAATAGCGCAGGGCCAGTGCCTCGTCGTCACGGTCGTCGACATCTCTACCTTGGAGCGGATTGCTCCAGGCAAGCGTCAGCGCGTCCGCGCTGGTGAAATATTCCAGCGCGAGGAGGGGCAATCCCTCCAGGGTCGGCGGGTTGACGGCTCGCCGATCCTCGCGCTGGACGACATCCAGCGGCCGCAATCCGAACCCGACACCCCAGGTCAGGACCTTCTTGCCGACGCTCCAGTTCAATCCGCCGCCGAACGAGCCGTCGTAATACAACTGATCGAGCACGGCATCCCGGGAGACGTCCTTTTCTCCCGTGCCCAGGCGCAGGGTCGATTGGGCGGTCAGCCCTTCCCATTGCAGGCGCAATTCCAGATCGGTCCGGCTCCGCAGGTGCTCGTATCCGCCCAGGGAGATTCCCCGGTGATAGGGCGAATCCCTGTTCGTCGCATGATATTCGGGGGAAACGGAAAGCCGGGCGTTGAAATCCAGCGCGCCGGCGCGGCAAGGCAAAAGGCAGAGCAGGAGGCCAAAGGCAAGGAGAAACGGCCCGATCCGCATGAGTCGCATGGATGCTCGCCGCTCACCAGCCCGGCAAGGCATTCCGTACCAGGGCGGCGGGGTTGAAGAATTCGTCGGGGCATTCCTTGGCTTCCATGCTCTTGTAGCGCACCACCGTGCGCCGCGTGGTCTGGATGTCGTCGATCAGCAGCATGGCCATGATGCGTTTCCCGCCATCCTGTTCGTCTTCCAGATACCACGCTTCCTTCGCCCGTTTGCCGGAATCGACGAAGAGGTCTGCCTTGACCGGAACCTTGCTCTCCTTGCCGAGGAAGAGATCGACATTCGCATAGGTGACGCCCGGCGCGGCAGCCGTCAGGCGCAGGCGCAGGCAAACCTTTTCCCGGCTGACCGCGGCGCTGCCGAAGGAATCGGATTCCGCCGCTGCCGTTGCCACCGTTGCCGCCGAAAATCCGGGACAATCCACCTCGCCGACGAGCTCCCCGCGATAATCCTCGCTCCAGGTCATCGTGGCGATGTCGCCGGTGGAAGCCTCGCCGAGCAGCTTCTGGTTGGCGGTGATGCGCAACGGCCGCTGGCTGTCGGGGGTCAGCAGCCAGAATTTCTCGCCCAGCATCAACACCTTCTGTCCGATTTCGGACGGGGATTTCATGAGAACCAGCGAGCGGCGGCCCGGCTTGGCATAAACCGTATAAAGCCGCTCCTTGTCGAGCGCCCCGTTGCGATATTGCCGGACTTCCGTTTCGACCCGCACCGGGCCGGCGGGACGCCGGTACAGATCCGCTTGGCGCAACAGCGCCGCGACATCGGTTTCCGCGCCAGCCGCGAGCGCGGGGCAGAGTAAGACGAGGAAGGCCAGCCGTGCAAACCATTCAAACATATCGCAATGCCTCCATGATGGGTTTGCGCGCGGCGTTCCTGCTCGCGTACCAAGCCGCCAGGGCGCAGAGCGCGATGATCGTGACATCGACGATGAGGTACATCGGCAGGGAGGCGCTGACCAGGAGCGGATAGCCGGTGGAACTGCCGGGCGGGGGAGGCATCTCGAATCCCAGCGAAGGCAGGATGAAGGTGAGGAGGCCGGCCACGACATTGCCGATGAAGACGCCCGCCGCGCCGATCAGCGCGCCCTCGCGCACGAACTGCGCGACGATCTCCTCCGGCTGCGTGCCCAGGGCGCGCAGGGCGCCTATTTCGCGCGTCCTTTCCACCACCGACATCGCCAGGGTATTGCTCACCGAAAACAGCACCAGGAGGGCGATGATGATCCCGAGGATGCCGAATATGCGGTTGTACAGCCCCTTGACCGAGGCATAGTAAAAAGCCTGTTGCTGCCAGGGCCGGAAGGTCAGTTCCGTCCCCATCGCCTCCAGCTCGGCCCGGAGCGCCGGTATCTGCGCCTGGTCGGCAAGGTAGACGGAATAGCTGCTCACCTTGTCGGTGACCAAAAGCCGTTGCGCCGCCTCCAGGTCGACGAACGCCAGGCGCTTGTCGGCCTCGCTCCAGCCGGTCGAGACGATGCCCGACAGCACCACGTCGATGGCGTTGATACTCCCGCTCGTCGTCGTTCCCAGGAGCGTCAGGACGCTGCCGGGCCGCGCCCCCAGGCTGCGGGCCAGATCGACGCCGAGCAAAACCCGCGGGGCATCCGCCCGCGCTTCGCCGACGCTTCCTTCGAGGATCTTGAGGAAATTCCCGCGCACCTCGACCTCGTCGCCCAGTTGCGCGCCGATCCCGATGAAGATGACGGACTTGTCGTCGTTCGAAATCAGGCCGGAAAAGGAGACGCGCGGCAGGATGTGCCGCACGCGCGCGTCCGCCCGGAGCTTCTGCATGATGGCGGAAGAGGTCTGCATGCCGAACTGCATGGGCGTTTCCTCGTCGCGGGTGAAGAAATCCTTGTGCGCGATGGTGAGGTGCCCATACTCTCGCGCGGCGCTGTCGGCCAGCGTCTCGTAACTGTACAGGGCGAATCCCCCGGCGAGCAGGATCGAGGCGCAGCCCAGGGCGGCGATGAGGATGGTAATGACGGACCGCCTGCGGTTGCGCAGGATGTTCTTCCATGCCAGGAGGAAGAAATTCATTGCAGTACCCCGTCGACGATCGCGCGCGCCTGGTCGCAGCGCGCGGCCATCCGCTCGTCATGGGTGGCGATCAGGAAGGTGGTCTCGAAGCGGCGGCCCAGGTCCTTCATCAGATCGACGACCTGTTCCGCGGTATGGGTATCCAGGTTTGCCGTCGGCTCATCGGCGATGACCAGGGCCGGCTGCTTGACCAGGGCGCGCGCGATCGCCACTCGCTGCCGCTGCCCGCCCGACAACTGCTCCGGCAGCCTGCCGGCCAGATCGCGCAGCCCGACCTGCGCGAGGATTTCCCCGGTGCGCGCCTTTCTCTGGCTGGCCGGCGTGTCGAGGAGCAAAAGCGGGTATTCGACGTTGTCGAACACCGACATCACGGGAATCAGGTTGTAGTTCTGGAAAACGAAGCCGATATGCTGGCGGCGAATCCGGGTGCGGCGCTTCTCGTCCAGCGCCCCGACGTCCTCCCCGTTGAGGAAATAGCGCCCCTCGTCGAAGGAATCGATCAGGCCGCAGATATTGAGCAGGGTGCTCT
>JAITDH010000200.1 GCA_031282665.1 Zoogloeaceae bacterium
AGGCTGACGCCTTTTCTCCTCACCGCCCCTCCTTTCGCCGTGCCGGAAAGGATGGGCGGCGCGCCCCTCGGGAGCGCGCGAGGAGGCGGCGGCTCGGGATGACGAACGCTTTTCACCCCCGCTTTTCGCCCCCGAACCGCCGCCCCTTCTCCGGCCACCCCCCACGCAAAAACAGCCCGCCCGGCTACCCCGCCCATGGAATATCCACCCGACCCGCACGGCCTTGTTTTTCCTTTTCGGGGGAAGCGCGGGCGTCCTGCCCAATATCTTGTCATTGCCACGGACAGTGGCGGCAGTGGGCCGACTGGAAGTCGACCCCACGTTTCGTCAATGCGCGCGCAAAGACTGGATTTCGGCGGCGGAAAGGCCGGTCAAATCCATGATGTCTTCAATCGGCATGTTCTTGCCCAAGGCTTTGCGGGCGATGACAAGTTGTGCGTTCTTCTCACCTTCTTTCCTCGCATCCGCCTGCAACGACAGCGCGTCGCGGTGAGCTTTTTCGCGGAGAAAGTCCCAAGTGTCCGGATCGTGCCAAGTGTCCGGTTCCTCGGAAAGATCGAGCCCTTTTTCGGCGGCGGGTTTCGTGGTCGGCATGTCCAGTTCCTCTATCGTCGGTTTTTCATTCCGGTTACGGGCACGGTACCAAGGGCGCGGCATATCCCGGCGCTGCCGAGGGCGGGACGCCCTCGCTCCCAAGGGCCGACTGGAAGCCGACCCCACGTTTCGTCAATGCGCGCGCAGGGACTGGATTTCGGCGGCGGAAAGGCCGGTCAACTCCATGATGTCTTCAATCGGCATGTTCTTGCTCAAGGCTTTGCGAGCGATGGCAAGTTGTGCGTTCTTCTCGCCTTCCTCCCGACCTTCTTCCCGACCTTCCTCCCGACCTTCTTCCCGACCTTCCTCCCGACCTTCTTCCCGACCTTCTTCCCGGCCTTCTTTCCGGCCTTCTTCCCGACCTTCTTTCCTCGCATCCGCCTGCAACGACAGCGTGTCGCGGCGGGCCTTGTTGCGGGCTTCGTGGATGAGCCAGGCGTCCTGATTCTCGGAGAGGCGGAGCAGTTTTTCGACGGCGGGTTGTACTGCGGGGTGTTCCTTGGTCAGCATTTCCAGTTCCTCCTTGTTTTGCGCTTTCAGGAATTCGAGCCACGCCCACAATTCCGTATGGTCGTCTTTGCCCACCTTGGGCAGTTCCAGCGTGTGCAGGGACAAGTCCTCGGAGAAGAGCGAACCACTCGCCCGGTCGTAGAGGTAGTAGGCATTATGATAAACCTCGCTGTCCTCGATCCAGACGAAATCCGTGATCACGATGGCGATGGCCGGTTTCAACTGGTGATAAGAATCGCCCTTGCCGATCTGGCGCGAAAAGAGGCGGGTCAGATAATAGAGCGCGCGCGCCTTGAAGGCGGCCTGGTTGGCAACCTGGATTTCCACATCGATCTGCTTGCCGGATTTTGTCCGCGCCAACACGTCCAGGACGCTGTTCTTGTCGTTGAGGATTTCGCTCGGCAGGCAGGGATTCTTCAGGATGAGGTCTTGGTAGTCGTCGTCGGGCAGGGGCAGGACGACGCGCAAAAAGGCGATGAGCAGATCCGTGTTGTGCTCGTCGCCAAACAGCATCTTGAAGACTTCGTCATTTTTCGGCGGAAGGATGGCGGTCATGGTTCAATACAGGAAAGTATGAAATGGAAATTGGGATATTACCGTCCGTTTTCCATTCCGTCCATGAACAGGCTACCTGGCGCACCGTGGCAATCCATGCGGCGGTTCAGCCACCTCCCAGAGGCGGTCTCCACACTCCGCAGAGACCTCTCCACACTCCGTGGAGACACCTCCACACTCCGTAGAGACATCTCCACACTCCGCAGAGACACCTCCACACCCCGCAGAGACATCTCCACACCCCGTGGAGACTTCTCCACACCCCGTAGAGACTTCTCCACAGACCTGGGAGCGAGGGCGTCCCGCCCTCGGCGTGGAGACATTTGCCACGGCGCCGCGCGCCTCGCAATGACGCAATCGGGGAAACGGGAAACAGATGTCGGGAAAACATGCCGCCGCCAGGCCGCCGCCAAGCTTCCATCTCCTGTCCTCCGTCCCTTGTCATCGGGCCGTGGCTTCACCCTGATCGAACTTCTCTTGGTGTGCAGCCTGCTGGCGGCGGTGTCGTTGTTGGCGTGGGGCGCTTATGCGGGCGTCGATCAGCGCGCCAAGGATGAACTGGCGCGCGCCGAATTGCTGCGGCTGGCAAGCGCCTTGCGCCGTTTCCACGATGACACCGGCTACTGGCCCGGCCAGGGGCCGTTTCGCCTGAACACGGACTGCAACGCCATGAGCAATGGGTCGATCTCCGCCGCCAGCGTTCCCTCCGAAGTGTCCAACGACGACAGGGCCGCCTGGTTCCATTCCCCAGCCAACATGAGCCTGCTGTTCGAAGCGCCGGAGATGTGCTCCGAGCATCCGCTCTCCCATTTGGCAACGTGGGACGACCGCAACCACCGTGGCTGGCATGGCCCCTACCTGCCCTTGGGCAGCCGCCGCTGGGTGGATGTGTGGAAAGGTCTGGAGCTGGAGACGACGAAAAACGCCTCGCCGGAAACATCCAACAACAACGCCGACATGCTCGCCGCCGTCCCCGCGTTCGGCGCGGGCCCGGATTTTCCGCCGGTGGACAAGGATTACGCCGCCTGCGCCGCGTCCTCGGCCTGCTTCCTCGGCTGGAGCGGATTGCCCGGCGGCGAGGATGAGGATGACGACAATGACCATCGATTCTCTCGTCATCCCCGCCCGTTCATTTTCCTGTTGTCGGTGCCATCGGGGTCGCCTTCTGGCGTGTTTCCTCGCGTGGTGTATTGGGGCGCGGATGGCCGCTACGGCGGCGTCGACACCAACACCGATCCCTGCTTGCCCAGCGCCCATAGTGACGATGTGGTGATCTGTCTTTGAGGAGCGGTCCATGACCGGCGACAAGCTCTTTCCTTTTCCTGCCCACTTTTTCCCGATGAAGACCCGACCATGACCCAACACTTTTTCCGCCGTCCCGCGCTGGCCCTCGTGCTCGCCCTGGGCTGCGCCGTCGCCGCCATGGCGGCCGACCCGGCGTCCTACAACCCGCGCGAAGCCTACAAGCAGACCAATCTCGCGGCGCTGGTGCCCGCTTCGCGCATCACCGACGGTTCCCGCATCATCTTCGAGCCGCGCCCGGTGCGCTTCCAGGCGCGGCTCGCGCAAATGCCCACCGAGCAGAAGGCCGATTACCTGAAACAGGTGATGAGCATGATGGGCGCAACCTCCCAGCTTCAGGTCAGCAAGCGCGTCGCGCTCGACTACGGCGGCGACAAGCTGCTTGCCGCCTACATCGAGGACCAGGCCGCCGCGCGCGTCGCCAGCGAAATCAAGGTGGGCGACGAGCGCGTGTTCTACGCCTTCCACGTCTACAACAACCGCTACGGCCCGGCGCTGGTGATCACCTCGTTCGAGGACAAGGAAGAGTAAGCGATGCGAATGTCCGCGCGCGGTTTCACCCTGGTCGAACTGCTGGTGGTGGTGGCGATACTGTCCGCCGCCGCGCTGGCGGCCTTCGGCCTGATGAGCGAAGACCGCAGCCAGGTGCGCGTCGATGACACCCGCGTCCGCCTCGCCCTCCTGCGCCGCGCCACGCTCGGGCTGGAGACGCCCGCGTATGGCGGTGAAGTCCGCCTTTCCGGCTTCGTCGCCGACAACGGCAGGCTGCCGCGCAACATCGGGGAATTGTTGAAGAGGCCCGAAGGCAGTGAGGAGCAGAAAGGGGTGGCGGTGGCGTTCTACAGCGAATTGGCGGGGACGTGCTTCCCGAATAAAGGCTCCGAGGAGTCACCAAACCAACCGGAGATCCTGATGCCGGACGAAGCCGCCATGCTGTTGCTCAAGGGCCATCGCGGCAACTATCTGGGCGGTCATGGCGAGTTCCGCGACGGCTGGGGCAATGTGGATGTGGACGCGGAGCAGGACGCGCTGGATTTCGGCTGGCATGTCGATGCAGTCAATGATGATGAATTGCGCATCAAAAGCCTGGGCGCGGATAACGCCGTGGATGGCGAAGACGGCGCAACGGCGACGGGCTTGCCGGAAGAGCGCGACGAAGTGATGACGATTGCCGCGAACGACTGGCAAGTGCCGCTGGAGGGCTGGCAGATCATTGTCAGGAACGCTCGCCGCGCCAGCGATTCCGTTCCCGCTCCCACTGGCGAGGGCAATGGGAGCGGCGAAGGTGGGAGCGGCGAAGCTGGGAACGAAGATGACCCAAACGAGGAAAGCGGCGGAGGCGGTGAGGGTCACGAAGATGACGATACCGACAGCGGCGAACTCACCATCGGGAACGTTTTCGCATCTACAAGCGGCGTAACCGGTTTCGAGGAGCTTGCCGCCGCGCTGCTGGTCTATGAAAACTCCGTCAGTGAAGACGGCAGCGGACAGTGGCGGCAGTTCCGCAGCAACGCCACGCACTGCGTCGGCGCGGCGGATAAGCCCAGCACGGAGAACCCCAGCAAGCTGGTCGCGGGGGGATATTGCGTGTTGAGGTTCACGGACGAGAACGCATGCGACAGGGCAAAAGTACCGCTGGGCCGTCATCTGCTGGTGCTCACGTCCAAGAGCGGCAAGTTGCCCGTGGCCTTGAACAACCGGATCTTCGTCCCCATCGACTTCCATCCCGGCGTCCACCAGCCGAACGTGGTGTGGGAGATACGCTGATGGCGCTCGCCCGGCTCATCCGGCTGCCGGTCAGGAACCGGGACGCGGCCAATCCGCCCGCGCCGCCCACGGATGAGCCGCCGTCCGTGGGCGCGGCCAGCCTGCGCGCCTTCCTGCAAGCGGCGGGGCAGGCGCTGTCGCCCGCCCTGCTGCTGCTGGTGTGGGACGTGGGGCGCTTGAGCGCGACCTGCGCCTGGCGGCGGGGCAAGAGCTGGCGTTTCTCCGAACCGGCGCTGTCGACGGCCGCCGACTTTGCCCACGCGCTCGATGAGGCGCTCGCGGGTTTGCGCCAGGCGGGCATCAAGCCGCCGCGACCGTGTTTTCTCGCCACGCGCGTCATTACCCCGGCGCGGGTGGATTTGCCGGTCGATCCGGAAAAGCCGCGCCCCTTCCTGCACATGCGGGAGATGACCCGCGCCGAAATGGAAACCGCAGTGGCCGAATCCGGCGCGCTATGGAGCATCGGCGCGGTGCTGGCCGCGCGCGGCCTGATCAGCCCGCAGGCGCGGCATCAGGTGACCCAGGAACTGGCGGCGCGGCGCGGCCATGCCAGCCACGCGCCGACCTATTTCGGTCAGGTCGCCCGCGAGCTTGGGCTGGTCGAACAGGAAGATTTGCAGGAATCGCTGCGCTTGCAGGAAAAACTGCAAACGCTCGAATCCAACCTCGCCGTCGGCTGGACAGGCCGCGCCGGCGAATTGGGCGAGCAGCCGATATGGCTGGCAAGCGCCACCGGGCTGGCGACGTGGAGCCAGTGCGAGGCGGTATGCCGCCGCCGCAGACTCAAGCTGCTGGGCGCGTTGCCGCTGGCATGGAGCGTGAGCGAAAGCGTAAACGAGGGCGCGGACGCCAACGAGCGTGACGACGGCGAACACGAGGGCGCGAGCCGCGTCGCGCTCGAAATCCATGGCGAGGACGTGGTCGCCGTGCTCCGCCATCGCGGCCGGGTGGTCTCCGCGCGCGGCGAGGGACGGATGGAGCGGGAATTGCGCGCCGATTGGCTGCTGCGCCTGGTCGCCGACTGGCGCGGCAGCGGCAACCATGATCTCGAAATCGTCTGCCTCGACGCGCGGGATGAAGCGGCGCTCGCCGGGCTGGCAGGCGATTTCGCCCAGCGTTGGAGCAAGCCGCCGCTGTTGCGCGACGCGGCCACGACCCGGCGCGGCTTGCTGGAATTCATGGCCAGCCAGTATCGCCAGCGCGACCAGCGGTTGCCCATCATCCGCCGTGGCCTGCCGCCCCGCCCGTGGTGGCGGCGGACGGGGTTCTGGCATGTGTTGTTCCCGCTGGCGGCGCTGACCGTGGCGGTCGGGATGGACATCCGCCAGCGCATGGACATCAAGACGCTACAAGGCCGCATCGATCAGCGGGAATTCGACAGCCGCAAGCAGACGGGCGGCAGGCAGCAGGAAGCCCAGGTCGTCCAGGAGGTCAAGCGCACCCAGGCCGCGCTCGAAGCCGCGCGGCGGGAGATCGTCAAGCTCACCCCGGAGCTCGACCGCCTGCGGGCGATCGAGAACATGGCGGATCGCCTGCCCCGGCTGCTGCGCACGCTGGCGAGCGACATCAGCGACGACGTGGTGTTGGACGCCATCCACAACCTCCCCGAGATCGGTCATATCCAGGTCGTCGGCTGGACGGTGAGCTACAGCAGCGCCCAGACCTTCGCCCAGCGGGTACAGGGCACGCTCGCCGCCATGGGCTACACGGTGGCGCAGACCAACGTCCAGGCCCGCCGGGGGCGCAGCGGCAAATCCGGCTTCCAGGTTTCTTTCTGGCTCATCCCGCACGCGCAGCAAGAAGAACTGGGGCTGGAGGAGACAGACAGATGAGGGAAGAAGGAAAAATCCACCGGCGATTCAGTCACGCGCAATGCCGGTTCCTCCTGGGCGCGAGGGCGTCCCGCCCTCGGATGTCATGCCCACGAGGGCGGGACGCCCTCGCTCCCGGGAATCCGGCTTCCAGGTTTCCTTCTGGCTCATCCCGCACGCGCAGCAAGAAGAACTGGGGCTGGAGGAGACAGACAGATGAGGGAAGAAGGAAAAATCCACCGGCGATTCAGTCACGCGCAATGCCGGTTCCTCCTGGGAGCGAGGGCGTCCCGCCCTCGGATGTCATGCCCACGAGGGCG
>JAITDH010000201.1 GCA_031282665.1 Zoogloeaceae bacterium
TTTTTTCACGCTTTCCACCTTGGTGTTCAGGATTTTTTCAATCGAGGCGCGGACGGCGCTTTCATCCTTTTTTTCCTGGGCAAAGGCAGGCGGAAGGACGGCAAACGCCAGGAAAACGAAAAGGGAAAGGATGCGCAACATGGAGTTTCTCCGGGGATTGGGGTAAAGGGGCATTCTATCAGGAGACGGGAGACAGGGGACAGGAGACGTGGCGGCGGTTTGCAGGTTGGAGTAGGTTGGATGAGCGAAGCGTAATCCGACATTCGTTTACACCGATGCGCAGCATCGCAAATCAAACAACAGCGGCGCAAGCGCCGGTGATGGACGATTGTCGGATTACGCCTGCGGCTCATCCAACCTACGAAACCGTCTCCTGCCCCCTGCCCTCCCCCTCGATGACCAACTGCACGGATTCGACGCCCTGGTATTCGTTCAGGTCGAGATGGTAGGCGAAGCGTCGGGAGCGGGCGGGGATGGGCGGGGGGGCGGAGGGGTCGGGGTTGTCGAGGCAATTGAACCAGATGGCGTCGAAGCGGCTGTTGCCGCGGGCCAGGCGCAGTTTCAGGTGTTTTTCCTTGAGCGCCCGCTCCTGCTCGATGGTGAATTCGTCGGCAAAAAGCGGCGCGGGGAAGCCCTGCCCCCAGATTTGTTCGTTCAGGAGACGGGCGGTGGGAAGGTTGTAGTAGGCGGATTCGAGCGAGCCATCGGTCGTCAGGCTGTGCGTCAGGTCTTCCGGGGAGAGGAGTTCGGCGGCGATGTCGGCGAAATGGCCGTGGAAGCGGGGGAAATCTTCCTCGCGCAGGGTGACGCCCGCCGCCGCCGCGTGGCCGCCAAAGGAGAGGAGCAGCCCCGGGGCGCGCTTGGAGAGGAGGTCGAGGGCGTCGCGCAGATGCAGGCCGGGGATGGAGCGGCCGGAACCCTTGATGAGACCGCCCTCCCCCCTGGCAAAGGCGAAGACCGGGCGATGGATGCGCTCTTTCAGGCGGGAGGCGAGGATGCCGACGACGCCCTGGTGCCAGTCGGCATCGAAGATCGCCAGGCCGGGCGCCATGTCTTCGCCATCGAAGCGTTCCAGCAGGACGAGCGCCTGTTCCTGCATGACGGCTTCGATTTCGCGCCGTTCCCGGTTCAGGCCGTCGAGCTGGCGCGCGAGTTGCAGGGCGCGGGCGGGATCGTCGGCGAGCAGGCATTCGATGCCGACGCGCATGTCGGCCAGGCGTCCCGCCGCGTTGATGCGCGGGCCGATGACGAAGCCCAGGTCGAAGATGGAGATTCTTTCCGCCCTGCGCCCGGCGGCGGCGAGCAGGGCCGAGAGGCCGGGCAAGAGCCGTCCGGCGCGCATCCGGGCAAGGCCGTTGCTGACCAGGATGCGGTTGTTGTGGTCGAGGGGAACGACGTCGGCGACCGTGCCGAGGGCCACGAGATCGAGAAAGGCGGCGAGATTGGGTTCCTTGCCGGCGGCGAACCAGCCGCGCTCGCGCAGTTCGGCGCGCAGGGCGATGAGGACGTAGAACATGACGCCGACCCCGGCGAGATGCTTCGAGGGGAAGCCGCATCCGGGCTGGTTCGGGTTGACGATGCAGTCGGCCTCGGGCAGCTTTTCGCCAGGAAGGTGGTGGTCGGTAATCAGGGTGGCGATGCCCAGTTGGCGGGCGCGGGCGACGCCTTCCAGGCTGGCGATGCCGTTGTCGACCGTGATGATGAGGTCGGGCGAGTGTTGCGCGGCCAGGTCGACGATGGCCGGGGAAAGGCCGTAGCCGAGGATGAAGCGGTCGGGCACGAGGTATTCCACGCTTGCCCGGCAGGCCGGGTTGGCGCGGATCATCCCGCGCAGGGCGCGGATGCCGACGGCGCAGGCGGTGGCGCCGTCGCAATCGTAGTCGGCGACGATCATCAGGCGCGCGTTCGCGGCGAGCGCGTCGGCCAGCAGGCGGGCGGCGGCCCGGCCGTGCGTGAGCGCTTCCGGCGGCAGGAGGAATTTCGCGTCATAGCAGAGTTCGCTCGCGGCATGCACGCCGCGGGCGGCGTAGAGACGGGCAAGCAGCGGCGGAACGCCTTCCCTTTCCAGTCGTTGCTGGCGTTGCAGGGAGGACGGGCGAGCGGTGAAATGGCGCATGGGAAAGGGAAAAAAGGGTCAGTCTTTGAGCATATCGCCAAGCGCGTCCCGGGTGCTTTCTTCCAGCCCTTGCCGGATTTCTTCCGTGATGACGGGCAGCGCGCTTTGCAGGGCGGCTTCGATCAGGGTGGGCAGTTCGGCGACGAGACGGCGGTGCAGGGTGTCGATCAAGGCTTGTTGCAGAGGGGTGACGGAAAGGGAAATGGCGAGCGGTATATCGGTTACCGGAACGGCCATTGGCGGAGGAACGGCAGGAGCGGGAACGGCGGGGACCGGGGGAACGGCAGGGGGTGGGGAAACAGCAAGCTCCGGGGGAACGGCAGGTGGGGAGACGGCGGGCGCCGGAGGAACAGCAGGCGCCGTGGAAACGACAGACGTCGTCGGCGCGGGAATGACGACATCCGTCAATACCGGCAGGTCGTCGAAGTGGTTCGTGCTCATGCCTCATCCTCCGCGTTTTGGCCCAGGTCGGATGCAATTGAAAGTGGAGAAAGTGGAAAAGAAAGTCCTTTCCAGACGAAGCGCGGATGCCTGCCGTCCCCTCGCCCCCCTTGGGGGGAGAGGGTGGCCCGGCAGGGCCGGGAGAGGGAGTCCATCCACGCGGCGCGCAGCGCCGGATATGTTGTTGTGCAGGAGAAAGTTTGCGGCGCTGTGCGCCGTATGGAACAACGCCCTCCCCCGCCAAGCGTGGGAGGGGACGGCAAAGGTTCGCGCTTCGCCTGGAAAATCATTGACATGAAATCCTCCACATTCAATTGCTCTCCCCCAGGTCGATGTATTTGACGGCAAAGCCCGCCGCCTTGTATTGCCGGACGCGCTCGCGGGCCTGTTCGCGTTCGGCGGGGTCGAGGCCGACGACTTCGATCAGGCTGGAAAAGCGCGCGAAGCTCGCCAGATCCCGCGGCGCTTCTTCCGCGAGATTGAAAAGACGCGGGCATGCCGTCTCCGCCAGTTGCGCCTCGCGGGTGAACAGCACGACCGGGGTTTCTTCGGCAAGCGGGTGTTCGCTCCCGCAATGCGGAATGAAGCCGGTCGCGGGCTGCGTCCACAGCAGGCGGTCGAGCAGTTGGGCGCGTTCCGGGTCGGGGACGAAAACGGCCATCGTCTTGCCGGCCGCGCAGGCCTGCTCCAGCAGGGCATGCGCGGCCTCCATCCGGCGGGGCGCGTTATGGTAGAAGACGACCCGGGTCATGCCAGTCATCCCGCCGAGAGGGCCAGGAGGTAATGGCAGAGAAGGGCGACCGGGCGGCCCGTCGCGCCTTTTTCCTTGCCGGTTTTCCAAGCCGTGCCCGCGATGTCCAGGTGCGCCCAGGGCGTTTTCTTGTCGATGAAGCGGGAGAGGAAACAGGCCGCCGTGATGGCGCCGCCATCGCGTCCGCCGCCGACGTTGGCCAGATCGGCGAAATTGCTTTCCAGCGCCTCCTGGTAATCGTCCCAGAGCGGCAGCCGCCAGGCCCGGTCCTGCGCCGCTTCGCCGGCGGCGAGGAGCGCGCCGGCCAGGGCGTCGTCATTGGCGAAAAGACCGTGCGGGTGACGGCCCAGGGCCACGACGCAGGCGCCGGTCAGGGTGGCGATGTCGATGATCGCGGCGGGCGCGAATTTTTTCGCGTAGGCCAGGGCGTCCGCGAGAATCAGCCGCCCTTCCGCATCCGTATTGAGGATTTCCACCGTCTGGCCGGAGAGGGTGCGCACCACGTCGCCGGGGCGCGTGGCGTTGCCGCCGGGCATGTTCTCGCAGGCGGGCAGCAGGGCGACGAGATGCAGGGGCAGGGCAAGCCGCGCGGCGGCGGACATGACGCCGAGCACGGCGGCCGCGCCGCACATGTCGTATTTCATTTCGTCCATGCTCGCCGCGGGTTTCAGGGAAATGCCGCCGGAATCGAAAGTGATGCCCTTGCCGACCAGGACCAGCGGCCCCGCCGTTTTTTTCCCGCCTTTGTTCTTGCCCTTGTATTGCAGCACGATGAAACGGGGCGGGGTTCGCGCGCCCCTGGCGACGGCGAGCAGGGCTTTCATTCCCAGGTCGTGCATCGCCTTTTCGTCGAGGACCTCGGCGGTCATGGCATGCGTTTTCGCCAGCTCCCGCGCCGTGTCGGCGAGGTATTCGGGCGTGCATTCGTTCGCCGGAAGGTTGCCCAGCCGCCGGGCAAGCGCCATGCCGGAAGCGATGGCCTCGCCCTCTTCCAGGGCGGATGCCGCTTCCTTTTCCTTGCCGCGCAGGGTTTCCGGGGCGAGGAGGAAGGTGAGCGCGCCAAGCGGGGAGGATTTCTTTTCCTTGCCGGATTCCTTTTTATGGCGCTTCTCGGCCTTTGCCGTCAGCGCCATCGCCGCCACGAGCGTCGCCTGCCGGAGATGCGCGGCGACTTCTTTCTTGTTCACATCCAGCGCGAGAACGGCCTTGTGCGCGCCGGAGGCGGCAATGGCGGAAACGGCGGCGCGAACAGCGGTGGCGAAGCTCGCGGGACCGGCCTCCTTTTCCTTCCCCAGGCCGAACAGCAATACCCGTTTCGCGGCAAGCCCGGGAATCTTGTAGAGCATCAGGACATTGCCCGCCTTGGCGGAAAAATCACCTTCCTCGAAGAGCGCGGAGAGATACCCGCCGATAGCCGCATCCAGCGCCTTCCCGCTGGCGGCGAGCACGGGCGGCGATTTGCCGCCGGAAGCAAATACGCCGACGGCGATGCAATCGGTGACGATGTTTTCCGGCGAACCGCTTTTTGTGCTAAATTCCACGCGCTTTCCTTTTCCGATAATCAAATCCGGTGATTATCCCAGTATCCTTTCATCAAAGTCAAAAGGAGACAGGAGACGGGTGACAGGAAACAGAGGACAGACCACAGACCACAAAAAAACCACGGAGCACATCATGCCAAACATGCGACCGCTGACCACTGACGACAAAGCGCATAACACGCGCCCTGCCCCCTGTCTCCTGTCCTCTGTCTCCTGTCTCCCGACTCCATGATCTTCGAGCGCGCCGCCCGCCGCGAATTCACCCATGCCGCCGCTGGCATTTTCGTTGCGCTGTTCGCCATCCTCGTGTCTACCCAACTCGTCCGGCTCCTGAACGAAGCGGCGGGCGGCAAGCTGGAACTGGAGGCGGTCGTCGCGCTCCTCGGTTTTTCCGCCCTCAACTACCTGCCGACCCTCCTCTCGCTCACCCTCTTCATGTCGGTGCTCCTGCCGCTTTCCCGCGCCTACCGGGATTCCGAAATGGTGGTCTGGTTCTCCTCCGGACTCGCCCTCACCGCCTGGCTCCGCCCCGTCCTGCGCTTTGCCCTGCCCCTCACCCTCGCCATCGCCGTTCTTTCCCTTTTTCTCTCCCCCTGGGCCATTTCACGCAGTTCCCAATACCGCCACCAGGTCGAGGCCAAGAGCAGGAGCACGCCGATTTCGCCGGGCGCTTTCCGCGAAATTTCCAACGGAGATCGCGTCGACCGGGTCGTGTTCGTGGAAAAACTGGCGGAAGACGCCGGCGCATTCACCAATGTCTTCGTCAGCTCCATGCAGGAAGGCCGGCTCGGCATCGTCATGGCCGACAGCGGCACGCAGGAAACGATGGACAACGGCGACCGTTTCCTGATGCTCGGCCGCGGACAGCGCTATGAAATCGAGCCGGGTTCGCCGGAATTCCGGGTGATGGAATTCGAGCGTTACGGCGTGCGCGTCGAAGAAGCCCGCGCCGAAATCGAGGAAGAACCGCCGCGCGCGCAGCCGATCTGGCAACTTTCCATCTCGGCAAGCCCGCGCGAAGCGGGTGAAATCCTCTGGCGGATCGGCCAGCCGGTCGCCGCGCTTCTCCTCGCCTTCCTCGCCGTGCCGCTCTCCTTCGCCAATCCCCGCGCCGGCCGCTCGCTGAACATGCTCTTCGCCCTCATCGTCTTCACCCTCTACAACAATCTGCTTTCCGTCAGCCAGGCCTGGGTGACGCGGGAAATCGCCTCCTTCCCCACCGCCCTCCTCGTGCCACACCTGTTCATGCTCGTCGTGCTCGCCGCGCTGTTCTACCGGCGGCTGGCGGTCTTCCTCCCCCTCGCCTTCCTGCGGCGCGCCAGGACGCAAAGCGCATGAAGATCCACGAGCGCTATATCGGCCGCGAGCTTTGCGCCGCCATCTTCCTGGTGCTCCTCGCCCTCCTGGCCCTCTACGCCTTCTTCGACACCATCGAAAGCCTGAAGGACATCGGGCGCGGCCAGTTCGGCGTCGGGCACGCCTTCGCCTACGTCGGGCTGCGCCTGCCGGGACGGCTCTACGAACTGCTCCCCATCGCCGTATTGATCGGCACCCTCTACGCCCTTTCCGGGCTGGCCCGGCATTCCGAAATCACGGTCCTGCGCGCATCCGGATTGAGCACCCGCTCGCTCCTCTTCCTCCTCTTCAAGATCGCCGGCCTCTTCGCCCTCGCCGCCCTCCTCCTGGGAGAAACCCTGGTGCCGCCCGCCGAGCGGATGGCGCAGGAAATGCGCGTGCGCGCCATCCGCAACATCGTCGCGCAGGAATTCTTCTCCGGCCTGTGGGTCAAGGACGGGCACGCCTTCGTCAACATCCGCGCCGCGACGCCCGACGCCCGCCTGAGCGGCCTGCGCATCTACCAGTTCGACGAAAACAACCACCTCGATTACGTGATGGACGCCCAAGAAGGACGCTTCATCGAAGAAGGGCGATGGCGGCTCGACGGCGTGGTGCGCACGATGCTGGGAGAAAATCCCCGCCGCGCCTGGGTGGAAAAGGAGGACTCCACCCTGTGGGAATCCGCCCTCTCCCCGGACATCATTTCCGTCATCATGGTGCCGCCCGAACGCATGTCGCTCCTGAGCCTGGGCACCTACCTGCGCCACCTGTGGAGCAACCAGCAGAAAACCGAGCGCTACGAAATCGCCCTCTGGAAAAAATTCTTCTACCCCGCCGCCGCCCTGGTCATGGTGGCCCTCGCCCTGCCCTTCGGCTACGGGCACAGCCGCATGGGCGGCGTCAGCCTGCAGATTTTCGGCGGCGTCATGCTGGGCGTCCTGTTCCATACGCTGAACAATCTCTTCTCCAGCCTCGGCATCCTGCGCGCCTGGTCCCCCCTCGCCGCCGCCGCCGCCCCCTCCCTCCTCTTCCTCGCTGCCGCGCTGGGGATATTGTGGTGGGTGGAGCGAAAATAGCGGCGAGCAATCTCGTCATTGCGAGGCGCGCAGCGACGTGGCAATCCAGGCGGCGATTCCGTTGCCCGAAACGCTGGAGCAAACTGGGAGTTCATCTACGCCGTCCGCCAGGACATTGCCACGGGCCTGCTGCCCTCGCTTTTGACGAGCTTGGCGGTAAGCGCGCTGCCCTCTGATCCCTACCCTCTGAAAATCATCTATCCGGCCTCCCGCCGCCACCGTGAGGTGGCGGGGGTAAAGTGAGGTTTGCAAACGTGCTTTACAGGAGGCCAAGATGAAATATAGCGGAATTGAT
>JAITDH010000273.1 GCA_031282665.1 Zoogloeaceae bacterium
ATGGCGAACCAGCCCCGGCGGCGCTGGAACCCGGTGTTACCATGGAACGGCACTATGCCCTCAACTGGCTGATCGGCTACATGGATCAAGAGTGGGATGACATTTCGACCGACACCTGATAATCGAACCGCTGTATGGATTGCCACGGGCTTCGCCCTCACAATGACGAAATTTCGCCGGCTCAATGTCCCTGATTCCAACCATCATATTGAGTCCATCCCCAATCTTTCTGTCACCTGCCTCCTGCCCCGGAAGTCAATTCGTCGAGAATCTCGCTGGGCGCTTCCTGCGGGGCCGAGTCGATGAGGATGGTTACGCGGCGGTTGCGGGCGCGGCCTTCCACGGTGCCGTTGTCTTCCACCGGGCGCTGTTCGCCGTAGCCGATGGCGGTCAGGTTTTCCGGGTCGACGCCGGCGGCGGCGAAAAGGCGCAGGACGGTGGTGGCGCGCATGGCGGAAAGTTCCCAGTTGGAGGGGAATTGCGGGGTGTTGATCGGGATGTTGTCGGTGTGGCCTTCGATGGTGATCGGGTAGCGGTTCATCGCCAGGACCGCCGCGACGGCTTCCAGGGCGGAAATGGAGAGGGGCTCCAGGCGCGCCTGGCCGGGGGCGAAGAGGACGCTGTCGTTGATTTCGACGGTGACGCCGCGGCTGGTTTCGAGCACGCGCACCTTGCCTTCGCGGACGAGGGGCGCGAGGGCGTCCATGATGTCCCGCGCCATGTTGCGCATCTTGACGCGCTGGCGGATCTTGGCGTCGTCCGCGTTCTTGTCCGGGCGGGCGACGGGAACGGGCAGCGGCGGCGAGCCGGGGGTGAGGATCATGATCTGCCCATTGGGGCCGTTGGTCAGGTTGCGGAACGCGGTGTTGAGGGATTCGGAAAGGACGCGGTACTTGCCTTCGTTGACGGAGGAAAGGGCGTACATGACGACGAAGAAGGCGAACAGGAGGGTGATGAAGTCGGCGTAGGAAACCAGCCAGCGTTCGAGGTTTTCGTGTTCTTCGGGGGCTTTCCTGCGGTTCTTGCGGCGCATGGCGCTTTTCCTTTCAGCGGCGCGCGCGCCGGCCCTTGCGCTCTTTTTCTTCTTGTTGCAGGTAGCCGCGCAGGCGATTCTCGATGATGTGCGGGTTTTCGCCAACGGCGATGCCGAGCAGCCCATCCATGAGGAGTTCCCTCGCCCGGACGAGGCGGATGATATTGCTCTTCAGCTTGTTGGCGACGGGGAGATAGACGAGGTTGGCCAGGCCGACGCCGTAGATGGTGGCGACGAAGGCGACGGCGATGCCCGCGCCGAGCTTGGAGGGATCGGAGAGGTTTTCCATGACGTGGATCAGGCCGAGCACCGCGCCCAGGATGCCGATGGTGGGCGAATAGCCGCCGGCGGCTTCCCAGATGCGGGCGGCCTGGCGCAATTCTTCTTCATAGGTGTCGATGGCGATTTCCAGGATGCTCCGCAGGCGTTCGGCATCGACGCCGTCGACCAGGAGTTGCAGGCCCTGGCGGGCGAAGGGGTCGCGCACCTGGTTGGCGAAATTTTCCAGCGCGAGCAGTCCTTCGCGGCGGGAATGCTGGCTCCATTGCACGATGTTTTCGATGATGCCCTGGTGGTTGATGGGGGGCGGGAAGAGGATCCAGGCGCCCATGCCGACGCCGCGCTTGAAGACGGTGAAGGGGCTTTGCAGGAGGACCGCGCCGAGGGTGCCGCCGAAGACGATGATGAGGGCGGTGGGCTGCGCCAGCGAAGCGATGTGCCCGCCTTCCAGCACCTGTCCGCCGAGGATGGCGCCGATGCCGATGATCAAACCGATGAGGCTGAGTTTGTCCATTGTGCGTTCTTTCAGGTTTTCCTGTCCGTGCCGAGGAGGCGGCCGCGGATGCGGCTGATGGCCTGGCTGTGCAACTGGCATACCCTGGATTCGCTGACGCCCAGGATTTCGCCGATTTCCTTCTGGTTCAGTTCTTCTTCATAGTAGAGCGCCATGACCAGTTTTTCCCGTTCCGGCAGGAGGTCGATGGCGGCGACCAGATTGTGCCGGAAATCCTGTTCTTCCAGAAGCCGGGAGGGATCGTTCTCGCTGCTGCCGAGATGCCGGTCGAGAAAATTGTTTTCCTTGTCCTCGCCCTCGAAATCTTCCAGGTACAGGAGCTGGTGCCCGCGCGCTTCCTGCATCAGCTTCTGGTATTCGTCGAGCGACATGGCGAGCGCCGCGGCCAGTTCGCCTTCGCTGGGAGGGCGGCCGTACTGGTGCTCGAGCTTTTGCAGGGCGCTTTCCACCCGGCGCATTTCCCGCCGCACCTGGCGCGGCAGCCAGTCGTTCTCGCGCAGGCCGTCCAGCATCGCGCCGCGGATGCGCTGGCTGGCGTAGGTCTCGAATTGCGCGCCCAGCCCCTCCTTGTAACGCGCGAACGCGTCCAGCAGCCCGATCATCCCGTTTTGTACCAGGTCTTCCAGTTGCACATTGGCGGGAAGCCGGGTCATCAGATGATGGGCAATGCGTTTAACCAGCGGCGCGTACTGTTCGACCAGTTGCGCCCGGTCGATCTGACCGTCGGCGGTATACATTTAAGCGTGCAGGACATGGGGAGTTGTGATGGAAGTGAAGTGTAGCAGTTGCGCGACGAATTGTTCGACTCCGCCGTTTCCAAATTCCGCTTCCGGCCAACTGTAGAGGCGGCTGGCGAAATCGCGCAACGCGACGGAGGCCGGATTGTCCGGCAGGGCCTCGACGACCGGCTGGCAGAGTTCGCCCAGCCGTTTCAGGGTGTCGTCGGCGGGAATCGCGCCGCCGTATTCGAGCCGGGCGACGCCGCGCTGGGCGGCGACTTTCTTCAGGTTGCCGAAAATGACCTGTCCCTCTTCGGCGTTTTTCACCCGGTTGACCAGGATGCGGAAATGCCGCCGGACGGAGGACTGGCTGATCTTGCGGATGAGGGCGTAGGAATCGGTGATGGATTTCCGGGAGCCGGCGACGACCATCACGGCTTCTCCCGCCAGCCCCAGGGGGGAAAAGCCCTCCGCGTGATCGGGCGAGCTGTCGACGAGGAGGGCGTCGACCGGGCGGGAAAGGGTGTTGATGCCGTCCATCAGCGCCTGCTGTTCGGAGACGGCGAGATGGGTCAGTTGGCGCGCCGCGCGCCCGGCGGCGAGAATCCGGACGCCGGGGAAGGGGGAATACAGGATGTCTTCCAGGGCGCGCTTGCGGTGCAATACCTGCAAGAGATCGCCGGGGGGACGCGTGCCGAAGAAGGCGCCCAGGTTGCGCCCGCCGTTTTCGTCGACGACCAGCACTTCCTGGCCCTGGCGGGCCAGTTCGACGGCGACGTTGGCGAGCAGGGTGGTTCTCCCCGCGCCGGGCGAGCCGGAGGCGAAGGTGACCGCCCGCAACTGCCGGCTGGCGAAGAGACGGCGCAGTCCCGCCGCCTGGTCGAGGCTGTCAGCCACGCCGTGCCCCCGCCGTGTCCGTCGCGAACAGCCCGGCGTTGGCCATCACCAGGCCGGGTTCCAGCCCGGCGAGGCGATGGGTCGATTCGGGCGTGTCCTTGAAGGCGCGGTGGAGCAGATAGACGCGATTGGGCAGGTGCAGGTCTTCCGGCACCCTTTGCCCGTTGGAGACGTAATCGAGTTGCAGATTGTGGCGGATGATGGCGTCGATGGACGGAGCAAGGGTGGTGGCCTCGTCGATCTTGGTCAGCACGCAGCCGGCCAGGTCGTCGCCCCGGTAGGCGCGCACCACGTCGTCCAGCGTGTCGCCCCGCGCCGTGGCGGAGAGGAGGAGGAGACGGCGGACGCCGCAGAGGGAAAGCATGTCGTTGAGTTCGCGCACGAGCTTGTCTTTCTGGCTCATGCCCATGGTGTCGATCAGCACCATGTGCTTGCCGGCGAGTTCGCCGAGCACCTGTTGCAATTCTTCCGCGTCCTTGGCGAGATAGACCGCCACGCCGAGGATCCGGCCGTAGATGCGCAACTGTTCGTATGCCCCGATCCGGTAGCTGTCGGTGGTGACCAGCGCCACCCTGTTCGCCCCGTGGCGCAGCACGCAGCGGGCGGCCAGCTTGGCCGTGGTGGTCGTCTTGCCGACCCCGGTCGGGCCGGTGAGGGCATAGACGCCGCCCTTGTCGATGAGGTCGCCGGGCGCGGTCGAGAGGCTTCTGTCCGCCACCCCGCGGCTCCAGGCGAGGGCCTGCGGAATATCCATTTCCGGCGGCAGGTCGGCGAGGAGTTCGCGGGTGAAGCGGGGCGAAAAGCCCGCTTCCAGCATCCGGCGCAACACCTCGGTCTTGATCGGCTCGTTGCGGGCGGCCTCGCCCCAGACGAAACCGGCGAGATGTTGCTCGACGATCTTCCGCAGGGAGCGGATTTCATCCAGCACCTCGTCCGGAATCGCCGTCGGCACGACCGCCACATCGACCGGGCGGGATTTCTGCGCGTCGCGCAGGGCGGGCGTTTTCGGGATGCCGGCATTGACCAGGGGAACGCGCTTGTCCGCCCGGTTGTCGGTGAGGACGTCCCGCGTTTCGATGGGCCGCGCCGGGGCAGCGGGCCTTGCCGCCGGACGGGTCGGAACGGCGGCGGGAGCGACGGGAGGAGGGACGGCCGGCCTGGGCGCCGGACGGGCCGGCGGGCTGGCGGTCCGGGCCGTGACGATGTGCTCGGCGTGGGAAAGCAGCGAGGCATGCAGCGGCCTGGAAAGGGTGACCTGGTAGGCGTCGTCCTCGTCGCGCAATGGCGCGGCGAAGCGGGGCGGTGGATTCTCCTCCACCGGCGAGGCGATGGACGCCATGTCGCGGGCGGCGACCGCCATGATCTCCACCACGCCGCCGGGCAGGCTGCGATTGGAGAGGATGATGGCGTCCTGGCCAAGGGTTTCCTTGACCTTGCGCAAGACTTCCCGCGCGTTGGCGGCGACGAATTTTTTCACGTTCATGACGATTTGCCTCCGATGATAGAGGTCACTTTAAGAAGCTTGGTTTCGGGAACCTCGCTGTGGGCGATGATTTTCAACTGCGGGATGTTCCGCCGCAGGAAACGGGAAAGCAGGAGGCGCAGGGCGCTCGGCACGAGGAGCACGGCGGGCAGGCCCAGTTCTTCCTGCCGCCGGGTGGCCGCCGCCGCTTCTTTCAGCAGCCCGTCGGCCAGCCCCGGTTCCAGCGCCGCCGCGCCGCTCGTGCCGTTGATGGTTTGCAGGAGCAGGCGTTCGAGCTGCGGGTCGAGGGTCATGACCTGCATTTCGTTGCCCGTGGGATAAATGTCCTGGATGATCGCGCGGCCCAGCGCCACGCGCACCTGCGCGGTAAGGTCGTCCACGCCCTGGGTGCGGGCGGCGTGGTCGGCGAGGGTTTCCACGATGGTGCGCATGTCGCGGATGTGGATTCCTTCGTCGAGCAGGTTTTGCAGCACCTTTTGCAGGGAACCCAGGGAGATGGTCTTGGGCACGAAATCTTCCATCAGCTTGGGCATTTCCTGCCCCAGATGGTCGAGCAGTTGCTGCACTTCCTGGCGGCCCAGGAGGCTGGCGGCATTGGTCAGGAGCAACTGGTTCAGGTGGGTGGCGATCACGGTGGCGGCGTCGACCACCGTATAACCGTAAGCCTGCGCCTGGTCGCGCAGGCCCGTCTCGATCCACACGGCGTCGAGGCCGAAGGCTGGATCCCTGGTCTTCGTCCCGGCCAGTTCGCCCACCACGCGTCCCGGATTGATCGCCAGGTTCTGCCCGGGGAACGCCTCGCCCACCCCGACTTCCACCCCTTTCAGGAGGATGCGGTAGGCGTTGGGTTTCAATTCCAGGTTGTCGCGGATATGCACGGAAGCGACCAGGAAACCCACGTCCTGCGCGAATTTCTTGCGGATGCCGCGAATCCGGCGCAGGAGTTCCCCGTCCTGGGTCTTGTCGACCAGCGGGATCAGGCGGTAGCCGACTTCGAGACTGAGCACGTCGAGCGGCATCACGTCGGCCCAGGTAGCTTCCTGGCTTTCCTGCACGCGCGCTGGCGGCGGCTTTGCCGGCGCCGCCCGGGTGGCGGCCAGGCGCGCCTTCTTCATCATCTTCCAGCCGAGGGAGGAAAGTCCACCGGCCAGGAGGAGGAAGACCAGATTGGGCATCCCGGGGATGATCCCCATGCCGCCCAATATCGCGGCGGTGATGAAAACGACCTGGTGATTGCGGAACACCTGGGTGGCGAATTGCAGGCTGATTTCCTTTTCATCCGAGACGCGGGTGACCACCATGCCCGCCGCGATCGAGATGACCAGGGCGGGAATCTGCGCCACTAGGCCGTCGCCGATGGCGAGCAGGGTGTAGGTGCGCGCCGCGTCGGCGACGGCGAGATCATGCTGCGCCACGCCGATGATAAGCCCGCCGACGATGTTCACCAGGGTGATGATGATCCCGGCGATGGCGTCGCCGCGCACGAATTTGGACGCGCCGTCCATGGAGCCGAAGAATTCCGCCTCGCGGGCGATGTCCATACGGCGCTGGCGCGCCTCGTCCTCGCCGATCAGGCCGGCGTTCAGGTCGGCGTCGATGGCCATCTGCTTGCCCGGCATGGCGTCCAGGGTGAAGCGGGCGGAAACCTCCGCCACCCGGCCCGCGCCCTTGGTGATGACCATGAAATTGATGATGACCAGGATCAGGAAGACGATGATGCCGACCGTGTAATTGCCGCCGACGAGGAATTGCCCGAAAGCCTCGATCACCTTGCCCGCCGCCGCGCCGCCGGTGTGCCCCTGGATCATGACCACGCGCGTGGAAGCGACGTTGAGCGACAGGCGGAGCAGGGTGGTGACGAGGAGCACCGTGGGAAAGACCGAAAAATCCAGGGTTTTCTTCACCTGGACGGCAACCAGCAGGATCATCACCGAGAGGGCGATGTTGAAGGTGAACAGCACGTCGAGCAGGAAGGGCGGCAATGGCAACACCATCATCGCCAGGATCATGATGATGAGGATGGGCGCGCCCAGTTGCGCGGGATTGACCCGGTTGAAAATGTTCTGTAGCGCCAGGGTAGCCATCAGGCGGCCTCCGGCATGGCGAATTCAGGCGGCACGGCGAGATCCCTGGGCGGCGCCGGATAATTCCCGCCCTCCTTCTTCCAGCGGTTCAACTGGTAAACATAGGCCAGCACCTCGGCCACCGCGGCATAGAGCGCGCCGGGAATCAGGTCGTCGACCTCCGTGTGCCGGTACAGGGCGCGGGCGAGCGGCGGCGCTTCCAGCAGGGGAATCCCGTGTTCCGCGCCGATCGCCTTGATCTTCCGGGCGATTTCCCCCATCCCCTTGGCGAGCACCTTGGGCGCGCTCATCCCCTCCTTGTACGCCAGCGCCACCGCGAAATGGGTCGGATTGGTGACGATCACATCGGCCTGCGGCACGGCGGCCATCATGCGCTTCCTCGCCGCCTCGCGTTGCAGGCTGCGGATGCGCCCCTTGACCATCGGATCGCCCTCGGTTTCCTTGGCCTCCCGCTTCACCTCGTCCTTCGTCATTTTCAGCCGGTCGTAGTATTGCCAGATCTGGAAAGGCACGTCGGCCGCGACGATCAGGATCATCGAAGCGACGACGATCAGGAAGGTATTGGTGAGCAGCTCGCCGGCGGAAATCAGCCCGATATTGAGCGGCAGCATCATCAGGCCGTAGATTTCTTCCTTTTCCCCCCACAGGACGAGCACCGCCACGCCGCCGATGAGCAGCGACTTCAGGATGGCCTTGAACAATTCCATCAGGCTGTTCCAGGAAAAGAGACGGCCGATGCCGGAGATCGGATTCATCCGTCCCAGGTTGGGCATCAACGCCTTGGTGGAAAAAATCCAGGCATTGAGAAGAAAGGGGGGAATCAGGGCGGCGACGATCAGGGCCAGCACCAGGGGAGCGAAACCAAGCGCCGCGTCGAATCCCAGGTCGGCCATGCGGGCGAAGACCAGTTGCGGCTCGCGCAGGAAAACCGGGTCGATGCTCAAGCCCTTGCGCATGATCGACATGGCCCGCTCGGCAAACCAGCCGCCGAGCATCCAGAAGGAGGAAGCGGCAACGATGAGGACGAGAAAACTGCCAAGTTCCCGCGAATGAGGAACCTGGCCTTCGCCACGGGCCTGCTCGATACGTCGGCCTGTAGGCTGTTCGGTTTTTTCGAGATCGCTTCCCTCTGCCATGACATTGCCACTAACCAAGTGGCGCTATTATAGGGAAAAACCAGAAAAATTAAAGAGGTAGGCGAGTTTTTTTAGAAATTAAATTAAGTTGATGAGGTAAACCACTGTTTACCGCGGGGGAGGCAGAAGGCAGAGCGAGGTTTGGCGTCATTGACGCATTGCGTTACCATCCGGCCATGAGACCGTCGCATTACCATCAGGAGTCCCTCATGACCATCCGCGCGGAAAATATTGACGCCATCGACTTCTCCGATGTCGCCAACCTTCGAAAAGAGCGCGCCAGCCCGGTGCATCCCGGCGAAATCCTGCTGGAAGAGGGATGAAGCCGCTTGGGCTTTCCCAGTATGCGCTGGCGAAAGCCATTGACATGCCGCCCCGGCACATCAATGAAATCGTGCATGGGCTGCGCGGCATTTCGAGCGATACCGCGCTGCGGCTGGCGCGGTTCTTCGGCACGGACGCGCAGAGTTGGATGAACCTGCAAACGCTCTTTCTTGGGCCTCGCTAAATCTTTGGGAGGTAATTGCGTGTTTACTTGGCTTAACAAGCAAGGTGTGCGCAGTGACACCGGGTTTGAGGTGCAATTTACGGGGCGCTTCAGTGCCGAATACCGCGAAGACGGCATGAGTGATGGTATGCCATGCATCATCTTGGATCCGCTGGCGTTTGCGTACTGGAGCGATGGCGCATCGATTTCACAAGAAAAACAGGTACAGATGTTGCAAAACTTCAAGGAAGCGATGACGTTTCAAGGGCTTAAAACTGTGGTCGAGGAAGCAATGACTGTCCCGTGCAATTGCTTGATTCCATGATGTCATCTCGCTTCCTTTCCGCCAGTGCGTCTGCCTTTCCGTGCCTGGCCTGGTGGCGATGGATATGAAAGGGAAGAACATCGCGTTATTCTCGATGGGGCAAGATATTTGACAATCTGATTGTCGCATCCATTCCGCCTTCCTTCCACCCGCCCCTCGTCAGGCGCAGGCCGTTGGCGACGACGATCAGGGTTGCGCCGACGTCGGCGAATACGGCGACCCACATGCTGGCGATGCCGGTGAGAGCGAGGATGAAGAAAATTCCCTTGATGACGAGCGCGATGGCGATGTTTTGCGTCAATATCGCGTGCGTGGCCCGCGCCAGCCGGATGAAGCGGGGAATCTTGCCCAGGTCGTCGTCCAT
>JAITDH010000084.1 GCA_031282665.1 Zoogloeaceae bacterium
AACCTGCTCGATGTCTGGGCGGAAGAGGAAGAGGTCATGTGCCTGCACCCGAACGGCGTGCAACTCGATTCGCTGGAAAGCATCCGGGAAAGCTGGCGCGGCATCCTGAGCAACCCCGCCCGCATCCACTTGCGCGGCCGCCCCATCGCCCGCTGGCGCGGCTCGCTGATCGCCGTGCACCAGATCGTCGAAAACCTGGATTCCAGCCAGGATGTCAGCGGCGTATTCCATGTCACGCATGTTTATCTGCGGGGCCCTCTCGGCTGGCGTCTCGCCTGCCGGCATTCCTCCCACGGCGCCAACGAGCCCGTCTTCAAGTATCCGTCGCAGCGGGTGCTGCATTGACCAGGAGACAGAGGACAGAGCGCGCGCGTTGCGCGCTTTGTAGTCTGTGGTCAGTGACCGGTATGCGCGTGGTTTGCTTCTTCTGATTCCTGATCCCTGACCCCTGATCCCTGCTCCTTCCAAACCTTCCCCCCGCGCAGCAGTTCTTCCGTCGTTCCGCCAATATCGCCGGGATTGGCGGGGAGGTCGGCGTATGTGCCTTCCCGGATGACGATGGTTTTTCCGCTTTTCTCGAAGCGGATCAGTCCCTGCCAGGGCGTGTCGGCGGTGGCGGTTTCGGAGGCGCGGGCGCGCAGATCCAGGGTCTGGCGTTCCGCCTGGGTGAAGAACAGGCGGCCCAGAGAGGGCAGGGAAGGCACGGCGGCGGTATTTTTGGCGCGCGGCGCGGCGGGCAGGGATGCGCCCGGCCAGGCGGCCATCTGCCAGCGCAGGCGGCACCGGGCGGCGAGCGCCTCGCCCGCGCGTTCGAGGGCGCAATGTTCGATGCCGAGAGGCGGCGGGGAAGGTTCCAGGGCGCGCCATTGCGCGTGCAGATGACGCAGCCGAGCGAGAAAATCCACCGCGTGTCGCGCCTTCCACGCAATAGTCATGCTGCCGGAGAGCAGGGAATTTTCTTCCCGCGCCGTATGCCAGGAGAAATCCGCTGTTTCCTTTTCCTTCATCATCGCGGCGCGCATCTGCTTTTCCCATCCTCCGGCAATATTGCTGTCAACCCCCGGCGGAGAGAAAAAGCCCGTGACCCGGAAGGGTTCCAGGCGTTTGCGCAATGCCTCGTTTTTCGTCCGCGAGTTTTTCGCCGGATCTTCCGCGAGGATGGCCGCCCGTTGCCGCTCGAGTTCCGCCAGCCTTGTGGCAGCCCGTTGCGCGGCTTCTTCCTGGCGGGCGGCTTCGCCCTGTCCGTGGAAAGCGAAGGCGATGCCAGCGGCGGCAAGCAGGAGGGCCAGGAAGAAAGAAGCGGCCGGCATTTTCCCCGAGTACTTCATGGCCTTGCCTCGCAGGATAAAAGAAGGTGGAAGATGCTGTTTTCCTCCGTCATCTGTTCGACGCGCAGCCCACGCGCTTCCGCGGCGCGGCGCAGGCGCTGGAGGAAGGCCCCGGCGTCCGCGTTCCCGGTTTCGAGTTTGTCGCCGAGTTTGACACCAAGTCGCCATTGCCGCGTCGCGCCCTTCCATTCCAGCCGTTCCAGGCGCAGGCCTGCCTGCCGCTCGACGAGGGCGGAAATCCGGTGCAAGGTTTCCATCAGGATTGCCAAATTCTCCCGTCCGTGATCCGGCAGGGATTCCAGGGCGGCGAGCACGGCTTCCGCGGCCTCCGGATCGATTTCCGCCGCCTCGTAAGTGGAAGGATCGGACGACGGATCGGAGGATTGGGCGGATTGGCGCAACGCGGCAAGTTCCGCTTCCGCCACGCGGATCGAAGCCTCGGCGGATTCCGCCCGTTGCCGGAACGCCTCGGCCTGATGCAACTGCCATCCGCCGTGGGCAAGTCCCGCCAGCAGGCAGGCAAGCCCCAGCCATGCCAGTCCGCGCCGCCACGATGAATGCCCGCCGCAAAGCCGGGGAGGCGCGTATTGCGTTTTCGGACGATGCCGGGCCAGCAGGCCGAGAAAGAGGGTTTCGTCGACGGCAATGTTGGTGGGAATGTCCGCCAGGGGAAAGGCCGCTTGCAGGCTCTCGCGCTCGCTTTCCGCCAGGGGAAAGAGCGGGCAAAGCGGGAGGAGGGTTTCCGGCGCGACCAGATGCTGGCGCGCCAGATAGGCGCAAAGGCGCTGCGTTTCTTCCCGGATGTATGCCCCGCGTTCCCCGTGCTCCTCCGCCAGATCGGTCAGGCGGGAAAAGCAGGGCACGCCGTCCAGCAGCAGGGTCTGCCGCAGGCTCCCGCCGTGCAGGGTAAGGAGGATGGCGTTCTTCGGCAGGGCGAGCGTCGCCGCCAGCGGTTCGCAAAGCTGCGCCAGGGCGTAGAGGCCGAGCAGCGATCCCGCTTCAGCCCCATCCAGCCAGCTATCCAGGAAGATGGCGGGCAGGGCGGCAAGGAGCAGGCGTTCTTCCCGGCGCTCGCCTTTTTCCTGCTTGCCGCCTTGCAGCGAACGCGCGCAGACATAGGGTGTGTCGGGAAAATGCTGGCGGATTTTCCGGGCGAGGACGTCTTTCCGCTCCCGCGCGGGAAGGCGGGGAATCCGCGTGTTGACGAAACCTTCGTCGGGAAGATTGGCGAGGCAGAGGAGCGGCAGACGGGGATGCTGGCCGCGCCACGCCTTCCATTCAGCATATCCGGCCGCGTCCGCGGCAAAGGCGGCGAGCGGGGCGCGCAAATCCTCCTCGCGGTACAGGCGGGCGCCGTCGCTTTCGATCAGGAGGATATGGCGTTCAGAATCCCACATGGCGGATGATTTCGTAGATCGGCCCGATGACGGCCAGCATGATCCAGCCGAGCAGCAGGCCGAGCACGAGGGTCAGGACCGGCTCGACCAGGCGTTCCGCGCGCAGGGTGGCCGCCTCGACGTCGCGGTTGTAGAAATGGCGGACATTGGCGAGCGAGCGGTCCAGGGCGCCGGTCGTCTCCCCCACCCGCAGCATGCGGATGACGAAGGGCGGGAACAGGGCGCTTTCGGCAAAGGCCTGGTGAAGCGAGCTGCCGGCATGGATGCGCGTTTCGGCCCGCATGAGCGCCTTTTGCAGGGCGCGGTTGGCGGAGATGCCGCGGGTGATTTCCATCGCCTCCATGACGGTAATGCCGGAGGCGTAAAGGAGGGCGAAGGCGCCGGCGAAGCGGGAAAGGGAAATTTTCTGCCAGAGCGGGCCGAACATGGGCAGCCGGAAGACCAGGGCATCCAGGTAAAGGCGCAGGCCGGGAAGGCAGGCGGAGAGCAGGAAGAGGGAGAAAAGAAGGGCCGCGCCCACGGGCAGGAGGAAGATTCCATATTCCCGCAGCAGGCGGGAAAGCCCGAACAGCGCCCTGGTCTGCCAGGGAAGCTCTTCGCCCATGTTGATGAGGAAGGCCTGGAGTTGCGGCACGAGATCGAAGAGCAGGAAGAGGGTGGCGGCAAGGATCACCGCCGCGACGAATGCTGGATAGATGAGGACGCGGCGCGTCTTGTCGGCGAGTTCATCTTCCCAGGAAAGCTCGGCCAGCAGGCTTTCCACCGCTTCCGGAAGTTTTCCCGCCGTCTCGCCGGCGCGGATCAGGCAGACGAACACGGGCGGGAAATGCCGCTCCTGCGCCTGCATGGCCTGCGACAGCGTCCGGCCAGCCGTGATGTCGTCGATCAGCGCGGCGATGACCGCTTGCAGGCGGGAATCCTGCGCCTGGCACAGATCGGTCAGGGCATCCTGCAAGGCGACGCCCGCCATGAGCAATTCCTTCAACTGGAACCAGAAATGCAGCCATTCCCGGCGCGGGATGCGCCGGGAAAAATCCGGGGACCGCCGGGCTTCCCGCGCGGTGAGCAGGTAAAGCCCCATCGTTTCCAGCCGCGTTTCGAGGTGGCCCGTTCCCGTCGCCTCCAGCGCGCCGCTGACCCGCCGCCCCGTCTGGTCGATCGCCCGATACTCGTAGCGCATGCCTACATCCGTTCGCTCAGATCCACGACCCGCGCCAGTTCCTCCAGCGCGCTCAACCCGGCGCGGACCTTTTCCGCGCCGTCTTCCCGCAGGCTGACCAGACCGTTTTGCCGGGCATGCCGCCGCAATTCGTCCAGTGGCGCGCGGCGGGCGATCAAGGCGTCAAGCTCATCGTCGATGCGGAGGATCTCCACGATCGGCAGCCTGCCCCGGTAGCCGGTGAAACGGCAGCGCGCGCAGCCCGCCGGATGGAAAAGAACGAGCGCTTCCTCCTCGTCCGCGCCGAGCAGGCGCAATTCCTCCCGGCTGGCCGGCGCTTCCCGCTTGCAATGCGGGCAAAGGCGGCGGATCAGGCGCTGGGCGATGATGCCCGCCATGTTCCCGGCCAGGGTTTCCGCGCCGATGCCCAGATCGGCAAGACGCGGCAGGGAAGCCAGGGTGGAATTGCTGTGCAGGGTGGCGAAAACCCGGTGCCCGGTCATCGCGGCGCGAAACGCCATGCTCGCCGTCGCCGCGTCGCGCACCTCGCCGATCAGCATGATGTCCGGGTCCTGGCGCAGCATGGCGCGCACGCCGTCGGCGAAATCCATGCGCAGCGTGTCGTTCAGGCTGGTCTGCCGGATCAGCGGCAGGGGATATTCGACGGGATCTTCCAGCGTCATGATGTGCACCCCCTCGTCGTTCAGGCGATTGAGGATGGCGTAGAGGGTGGTGGTTTTCCCCGATCCGGTCGGCCCGGTGAGCAGCAATACCCCTTCCGGACGGGCGAGCATCCGTTCGATCAGGCGCTCGGCGACGGCGGAAAGGCCGAGTCCGGCCAAGGGAACGATGCCCTTCTTCCGGTCGAGCACGCGCAGCACGATATTTTCCCCGTGCAGGGTGGGCTGGCTGGCGATGCGGAAATCTATCGGCCGGCCGGAAACGACGAGGGTCACCCGCCCATCCTGCGGCGCGCGGGTTTCGGCGATGTTCATCCCGCCGATGACCTTCAGGCGCACCGCCATCGCCGGCCAGCAGGCGGCGTGCAGGGCGCGGATCTGGCGCAGGATGCCGTCCTGCCGGTAACGGATGCGCAGGAAACCGGCTTCCGGCTCGAAATGGATGTCGGAAGCCTCCGCCTTGACCGCGTCGGTCAGGATCGCGTCGATCAGGCGGACGATGGGATGGGCGAAATCCCCTCGTTCTTCCCTCTCCCCGCCCTTGCCATTCTGGAGGCCCTCGCTTTCCAGTTCGGCGAGAATGTCGTCGATGACGAGGGTATGGCCGTAATAGCGGTCGATCGCTTCCTGGATTTCCGCCTCGCCGGACAGGAAAGAGGCGAGCGCGATATTCTTCCCGGTCTGCCGGGCGAGGTGCGCGCGCAGCCGGTCCTGTCCCGGCAGATCGTGGCTGTCCGCCACGGCGAGGACGCAGCGTTGCCCTTCGGCATCGTAGTCCAGCGGCAGGACGCAATGACGCCGGGCCATTTCCCGCGGAATCAGCGCCAGCGCCGCCGGATCGACGGCGGCCTGCGCAAGGTCGATGGCCGCGTGGCCGAGATTTTCCGCCAGCGCGTCGCGCAGGGTCGCCTCCGAGAGGAAACCCAGTTCCACCAGTACCCTGCCCAGCGCCTCGCGGCGTTTCTCCTGCTCGATCAGGGCGATGTGCAACTGGTCGGCGGAGATCAGGCCCGCCGCCTGCAAGGCTTCGCCCAGGCGGCGCGGCAAGGCCTCCGGCGCGTTCATGGCGCGCTCTCCGGTGGCGACGAGGCTGGCGGGGTTGGCGACAAAGCGGCCAGGCGCGCCCTGGCTTCCTCCCGGTCGAAGGCGCAAGGTGATCGCTCCGCCGCCGCGAGCGCCGCTCGGTATTGCTCGGCCGCCTGCGGCGACTGGCGCAGGGCATCCAGGCTGACCGCCAGGTTGAAGCGGTAATCGGGATTGTCCGCTTCCCGCCGGCTGGCCTCGAAATAGGCCGCCTGCGCCTCCTGCCAGCGATCCTGTCTGGCAAAAAGATTGCCGAGGACGAAATGCGGCGCGGCCGCCTGCGGGCGTTCCGCGATCAGGCGCCGCAAACGGCGCTCCAGCTTTTCCGGCAGGCCCGGCGGCAGGTTTTCCGCCTGGACGATCAGCGCCAGCGCGCCCGTTTCCGCCCGCGCGTCCCGCGGATGCGCCGCCAACGCCAGACGATACAGTTCGCCCGCCTCTTCCGCCGCCCCCTGCCGCAGCGCCAGATCGGCCAGGCCCAGCAGGGCTTCCAGATGTTCGGGATCATGCGCGCGCAGACGCATGAAATGTGCCCTCGCCGCCGCCAGATCATGCCGGCCCAATGCCGCCGCCGCTTCCCGCAACGCCTGTTCGGGGACGAAATCGTCGCGCTCTCCAGACCGCTCTTCAGACATCTCGCGGCGCACCTCCAGGGCGGACTCGGCGATTTCCCGCACCGCCGACATGGCGGCAGGCATGGCAGATGTCGTGGGTATATCGGATGCTTCTTCCGGCGTCTCCTCCCGCATGGCGAAATTTTCTTCCGGAGCGGTCGGGTGCTCAGGCGGCAAGACCGGCAAGGAAGCCACGGTAGGCGTGGCGGGCGCAGTGGACAAGGGAGGCGAAAAAGACGGGGAAAACGGCGTGGAGGAAGGCAGGAGGACGGAACTCCTGCCGAGTACCCGAATCTGCCAGCCGAACCAGACGGCCAATGCCAGGGCAAGCAGGGAGGCGATACCGGCGATCACGAAAAAGCGAGCGCGCAAAAAGGCACCTCACTGCAATATGTAGGAGGGGGCAAGCGAAGCCTCCGCCCCCGGCAGCCAATCCTTCAAAGCGGCAAAATCACCATCCAGGCCGGGATCGCGGATGACCACCGGGCGCAGGAAAATCACCAGTTCCGATTTCTGCGCCGCCTCGTTGCGCGAGGTGAACGCCTCCCCGACGAGAGGCACCCGCCCGACAAGCGGAACCCGCCCGGACTGGCGATCCACGCGATCCTCCATCAATCCGCCGAGCACGGCGATTTCCCCGCTCGACAGGCGCAGGACGGATTCGATCTCGCGGGTGCGGATCTGCGGAATTTCATTGCTGACATGGGCGGGAATATCCGGATTGGGATCCTTGACCATGCCCGCGATGCTGGAAATGGTCGGCCGCACGTTCAGGATCACCGTGTCATTGTCGCCGATCTGCGGCGTGACCGTCATGACCAGGCCCACCGACACGGTTTGCGGCGTGGAACTATAGGCGACGATGGGATTGCTGTTGCTGTTGCCCGCCGTCACGTCCGCCTTGATGGTGAAATAGACCACGTTCTCCACCACCTTCAACAATGCCGTCTGGTTGTTCAACACGGAAAGCCGCGGACTGGAAAGCACCTTCGTCGTGCCGAAGGACTCCAGCAGATTCAGGGTCAGCGTCAGCGGATTGCCGCGGCTTCCCATGCGGGTGAAATCGAGCACGAACGGCGTCATCGCGGGCGCCGTCCCGGTCGCCATGCTGGTCGGCGAAACGCTGAAAATCTTGTTCCCCTCCGCCCAGACCCGGCTCCACTCGATACCCTGCCGGTAGCCGTCGCTCAACGCCACCTCGACGATGGTCGCCTCGATCATCACCTGCCGTCGCGCCGCGCTGGCGACGCGCTCGATAAACTCCTGCACCCGCTCGTGCTGCCGGGTGGTGGCGCGCACCGTGATGACCCCCGTTTCCGGATGCAGGATGACGGCCGCCGCTTCGCGGAAATGCGGCAGGCCGGAATGCGCCGCTTGATTGCGTTCATTTCCACCACTGCGTTTTTTATTGCCATTGACATTGCCGCCGTTGCCATCCGCCGCCGCGCCATCCTCCTCGACGCGGGCGGAAAAAGCCTCGCCCGCCGGCAGGATTTTGTCCGTCTCGCGCAGGATGTCCTGGATATTCCTTTCCAGCGATTCCCAGAAACGGTTGTGGGAAAGGTTTTCCACCCGGGTCGAGGAGACGTTGCCGCTGCCCAGGGCGGAAACCACGTTCTCATAACCCTCGTAGCCCGCGCCGCTGGCGCCGGAAGCGATCTGCGTGCTGGTCGCCACCGCGCCGCTCACCATGCGCTCCATATTCACATAGTCGATCTTGTAGTGGCGCAGGAATGGCGTGTCCGGCATGACCGCCAGATTTTCCCCGTTCAACTCGAAGCGCATGTCCACCTGGCGGGAGATGCGCGCCAGGATCTGCGGCAGGGTCTGCCGGATGGCGTTCATGGTGACATACCCGGAAAGGCCGGGATGGATGTCGATATTGAGTTTCGCGTCCCGCGCCAGGGCAAAGAGAAGATCCCGTACCAGCACCTCGTGCGCCACCACGCTGAATTTTTCCGTCATCACCGGGGAGACCGCCGCGACAACGGGCGGCGCATAGGAATACGGCACGGGACGGGGAATCCCCGCTGGCGCTTCACTGCTTTCCGTCCGCACCTCGGCATGCAGATGTCCCTGCAAGGAAGCCTGCCGCGCCCCCGTCCCGCAGGCCGACAGCAATACGACCAACACGCAGGCCAGCACCCGGGCGGAAGAAGTGGATTTCAGCAGCATCAATCACCTGTTTGGGCAAGGAAAGACAGAAAAACGCCAGTCGCGTAAAATGATTTCCAAAAGGAATATCCAGGCTGGAATTTAGCACAAGACGTGGAAGATGCAAAGCAATTTGTATATGAGGTATTGGTTTCGTAGGTTGGAAAGCCGAAGGCGTAAAATCAAGGAACAGCGGCGCTTCGCGCCGACAATGAAGGATTGTCGGATTACGCCTTCGGCTCATCCACCTACGAAACCGACGCCACGTCCCCGCCCTCTGCAGGGCAATCGCATTTAAGAAACAGGCACAAAACCGAGGA
>JAITDH010000090.1 GCA_031282665.1 Zoogloeaceae bacterium
TGCATGTAGGGCTGGCGGGTGAGGTTGCCGGCGAAGAGCAGGCGCACGCCGATCCTGTGCTGGTCCAGGTATTTCAGGAGGTCGACACGATTGACGCCCGCTTCCGGCTTCAGGGTGAGCGGGAAGCCGAACCAGGAAGGATCGCTGCCGGGCGTGGCTTCGGGCAGGATCAGGGACTTCCGGAGCGGGGCGAGGCGTTCGGCGAGGAAGGCGAAATTCCTTTTCCGGGCGGCGATGAAGTCCGGCAGGCGGGCAAGCTGCGCCAGCCCCACGGCGGCCTGCATGTCGGAGATTTTCAGGTTGTAGCCCAGATGGGAGTAAACGTATTTGTGGTCGTAGCCTTCCGGCAGATGTTCCCATTGCCATTGGAAACGCTTGCCGCAGGTGTTGTCGCGGCCGGGCGGACAGCAGCAGTCGCGCCCCCAGTCACGCAGGCTTTCGGCGGCGCGGCGCAGGGTGTCGTCATGGGTGAATACCGCGCCGCCTTCGCCCATGGTGATGTGGTGCGCGGGGTAGAAGGACAGGGTGGCGAGGTGGCCGAAGCGGCCGACCTTTTCTCCCCGGTAGGTGGAACCGAGCGCGTCGCAGCAATCCTCGACCAGCCAGAGGCCGCGTTCTTCGGCGAGTTCCCGCAATTCGGCGGCGGCGAAGGGATTTCCCAGGGTGTGCGCGAGCATGATGGCGCGGGTTTTCGGGCCGAGGGCGGCGCGGATCGCCGCCACGCTCGGGTTGTAGGTGGCGAGTTCGGAATCGACGAACACCGGGACGAGCCGGTTTTGCAGGATGGGATTGACGGTCGTGGGAAAGCCGGCGGCGGCGGTGATGACTTCATCGCCGGGTTTCAGGGCGCGTTCGCCGAGCAGCGGGGAGGTGAGCGCGGTGAGCGCGACGAGGTTGGCGGAGGAGCCGGAATTGACGGTGAGCACATGCCGGACGCCCAGGAATTCGCCCAGTTGCCGCTCGAAGGCGGCGTTGAAACGGCCGGTGGTCAACCATCCGTCCAGCGCGGCATCGACGGCATGGACGAATTCCTCCGCCCCCAGCACCTTGCCGGAAGGCGGCACCGCCATCCGGTCGGGCACGAAGCCGGGACGTTCCCGTTCCAGGCATTCGGCATAGCGGCGGGTGAGCGCGAGAATTTGGGCGCGCAGCGCGGAAGCGTCTTCTGTTTCTTCTTGCTTGTCGTTCATGGGACATAGTCTCGTAGGTTGGATGAGCCGCAGGCGTAATCCGACAATCGTTCATTACCGGCGCTTGCGCCGCTTGTTTTCAAATTTGCGATGCTGCGCATCGGGGAATACAAATGTCGGATTACGCCTTCGGCTCATCCAACCTACAAAACCAACGTCATGTCCCTCCTCGATGCGGCGGTTCGGCTACCCGAAACGCAGAGGTAAGGGCGAGGCATGCCTCGCCCCTACAGGCCGTCTGGATTGCCACGGGCCTTCGCACCTTGCAATGGCGGGGAATTGGCGTCGGTTTTGGAGGTTGGATGAGCGTAGCGTAATCCGACATTCGACCCCCACGATGCGCAGCATCGCAAATCAAAAAAGCGCTTCGTCTGAAAGGTCATTTGTATGACATCCTCCACTTTGGATTGCACCCTTTCAATCCGTCGGGCCGCTCGCGCGGATTTCGTCCCGCTCGAAGGCTGCGATCTGGGCGAGGGTGACGGCGCGCATTTCCTCTTGCGCCTGGTATGCCCTGTGCCATTCGGCGGTTTTTGCCAGCGCCGTCGCCAGGTTCCAGCGCGGTTGCCAGCCCAGCCGCGCGCGCGCCTTGGCGGCGTCCAGTTTCAGGGCGCGGGCCTCGTGGGGATGCGGCGCGGCGTCCGGAATCCAGACGGGATGCGCGCTCCGCGGCCAATGCCCGGCCAGTTCCTCCGCCAGCCAGCGCACGGGGCGGGCGTCTTCTTCCGCCGGGCCGAAATTCCAGGCTTCGGCGAAGGCGGCGCCTTCCTGGCAGAGCTTTTCCGCCAGCAGGAGATAGCCATGCAGGGGTTCCAGCACATGCTGCCAGGGCCGCAGGGCGTCGGGATGGCGGAGGGTGACCGGGCGTCCGGCGGCGAGGGCGGCCAGCAGATCGGGCAGGAGCCGGTCCTTCGCCCAGTCGCCGCCGCCGATCACGTTGCCGGCGCGGGCGGTGGCCAGGGCGGGCATGTGGTTTGCGTGGAAAAACGAGCGCCGCCAGGCCGCGGCGACGATTTCGGCGCATGCCTTGCTGCTGCTGTAGGGATCGTGTCCGCCAAGGGCCTCGTCCTCCCGGTAGCCCCAGAGCCATTCGCGGTTTTCATAGCATTTGTCGCTGGTGACGATGACGATGGCCCGCACTTCGCCACTCTGCCGCACCGCTTCGAGGAGATGCACCAGCCCCATGACGTTGGTGGCGTAGGTTTCCACCGGGTCGGCATAGGATTGCCGCACCAGCGGCTGCGCGGCGAGGTGGAAGACGATTTCCGGCCGGGTTTCCCGCAGGGCGTCCCGCACCGCGCGGGCGTCGCGCAGGTCAGCGAGGATCGAGCGCATGCCGTCGCCGACACGGGCCAGTTCGAAGAGCGAGGGAACCGTCGGCGGCGGCAGGGCAAGGCCGCTCACCCGCGCGCCCAGGCGGGCGAGCCAGAGGGAAAGCCAGCTTCCCTTGAAACCGGTATGCCCGGTCACGAGCACGCGCCTGCCCGACCAGAAGTCGGCGGGAGCGGCGGGGGGAAGGTTCACCGTCATTGCGCGCTTACCAGTTTTTCCACGGCGCCCGGCCCGATTGCCAGAGCTGTTCCAGATGGGTTTTGTCGCGCAGGGTGTCCATCGGCTGCCAGAAGCCCGTGTGCCGCCAGACGGAAAGCTGCCGTTGCGCCGCCAGGTTTTGCAGGGGTTTCTTTTCCCACGCGGTCTGGTCGTCTTCGATCCAGTCGATCACCGCCGGGGAAAGCACGAAGAAGCCGGCGTTGATGAAGCCTTCGCCACCTGCCGGTTTTTCGTCGAAACACGCAACGATGTCGCCTTCGATTTCCAGCGCCCCGAAGCGGCTTGGCGGCAGGGCGGCGGTGACGGTCGCCAGCCGTCCCTGTTTTTCGTGAAAGCGGATGGCAGCGCCGATGTCGATGTCACCCACGCCATCGCCGTAGGTGAAACAGAAATCCTGGCCGGGGTCGAGGTAGTCGCGGATGCGCCGCAGGCGGCCGCCGGTATGGGTGTTCTCGCCGGTATCGACGAGGGTGACGCGCCAGGGTTCGGCGTGGCGCTCGTGCACTTCCAGCGTGTTCCGGGCGAGATCGAAGGTGACGTCGGAGGTGTGCAGGAAATAGTTGGAAAAATATTCCTTGATGACATAGCCCTTGTAGCCCAGGCAGATGATGAAATCATGTATGCCATGCCCGGAATAGATTTTGAGGATATGCCAGAGGATGGGCTTGCCGCCGATTTCGATCATGGGCTTGGGTTTCAGGTGGGATTCCTCGCTGATGCGGGTTCCCAGTCCTCCCGCCAGGATGACGGCCTTCATGCGCGCGTTCTCTGCCATGCCGTGTCACCGTGGCCCGCCGCGCGATTCAGGGCGCGGGCGAGAATGAAGAGGAAATCGGACAAGCGGTTGAGATAGCGGCGGGGCGCGTCGCGCAGGGTTTCGCCTTCTTGTTGCGCCAGGGCGACGAGGACCCGCTCGGCGCGGCGGCAGACGGCGCGGGCAAGGTGCGCCTGGGCGGCGGCGCGGCAGCCACCGGGCAGGATGAATTCCTTCAACATGGGCAGTTCCGCGTTGAAGGCATCGGCCTGCGCTTCCAGGAAGGCGACATGGCGATCCTCGATGATTTGCGAACCGGGCAGGCTCAGTTCCCCGCCGAGATCGAAAAGATCATGCTGGATGGCGACGAGCGCATGGCGCGCGGCATCCGGCAGTGTTTCGCACAAGAGGAGGCCGAGCGTGGAATTGAGTTCGTCGACTTCGCCGATGGCATGGATGCGCGGATTATCCTTGCCGGTGCGCGAACCGTCGGCAAGCCCGGTCATGCCCTGGTCGCCGGTGCGAGTGATGATGCGGGAAAGGCGGTTGCCCATGATGTCCTCTTTCATATTCCAATTCTTCGCTGACGGCGCCGTATTTTGCAATCTCTCCATGCCGCCATTGCAGACAGATTCTTCCGGTGCGGTATACTGGCTTCCTTTGCGTCGATTGACAAGCAAGACCAATGATGGTGAATGGATGGAACTAAAAATAGACGCTTGCATTGCACAACATCAAGGCGACCGCAGGGAACAGCAGGACAAGCTGGCCCTGGTCGGGCATATGCGACTGGCGGGCACCGTCATGATGGTCGTCGCGGATGGCATGGGAGGGCACACGGGCGGATCGCTGGCGTCCGAACAGGTGGTGCATACCCTGAACGTCAATTTTCAGCAATGGTATGGGGAGGACGCGCGCAAGCTCCTGGCGGACAGCTTCCTGGAAGCGCACACGATGATAAAGACTTCGCGCAACATCAACGAAAAGGACCCGCACAGCACGGCCGTGGCGATGGTCCTGCAACCAGGACAGGTATTCTGGGGACATTGCGGCGACAGTCGGCTCTATGCGTTTCGCGGCGAAATGCTGCGCACCCGCACCCTGGACCATTCCTGGGTCGAACACCTGGTGCAGCAGGGCAAGCTCACGCCGGAGGCGGCGGAGCACCATCCCAACAAGAATATCCTGATTACATCCCTGGGCGGCCACGAAGAACCGCGGCTGGATTTCGGCGGCATCAACGAACTGCGCAGCGGCGACAGCTTCCTCCTGTGTTCCGACGGCCTGTGGGGATATTTCGACGAAGCCGAACTGGGCCGCCTGATCGTGGAAGGCAAGGCGCGCGAGGTGGTGGAAAA
>JAITDH010000102.1 GCA_031282665.1 Zoogloeaceae bacterium
ACGCAGTTGAGCCAGTAGCCGAACTTCTTCCGGTCGTTCCACAGTTGCCGGGAGAGCGCGCCGTCGCCGGTGGCGTTGATGACGATATCCCAGCCCTGCGCGTCATCCGCTTCGAACGCCTTCAGGCGCAGGGGAGCGGGGAAGGATTCCTGGAAAAACGGGTCACGGATGTCGCGGGCGATGACGGCGAGCGCGCAATCGCTCGCCAGGATCGCCCGCGCCTTCTGCGCCGCGACCTTGCCCGCGCCGATCAGGAGAATCCGCTTGGGTGTGAGGGCGATGGGCAGGACGTTCATGGCGCTTTCGTCGCAGGCAATCGGGAGGAGCGCAACGATTCCTTGTCCAGGATTTCCCGCTGCGCCGCTTCCACGGACGCGCTTTTCCCCGCGCCTGGCTGACCGCCGAAAATGATCGTCACTGGTTGCCAAGTCTGGTGTGCCTGTGATGGTGTGATTGTTTTCCCGAAGATATGGGGAATGATGCTTTCTTCAAATACGCGCTGGTTTTCTTCCTCGCACAGGAGGTATTTCGTCGCCTCCCCGGTCGTCATTATGCCGCCAGCCGGGATTTCTCATAAGCAGCAGTCCTGGCACGAACCAATGCACCGTACTTTTTCCGCACACGCGCGATTTCTTCATGGTCATGAACACTCAATATTCTGAGTTTGTCCTGCAAGCAGCTTTGTTCCTCATGCAGAACCTTTATGCGTGTTTCATCGGGCATGGCCTTGCTTTTTTCCGCATGGATATCCTCGGTCAGAATCGACATGTAATGCAAGATATCTTCCCTTGCCACCTCGTAGGCAATCGCTTCGTCCTGTGTCCATTCCGCCATCGTGTCACCCTCTTTCCACCCTTTCATGGTTGTTTCCGCATTATAGGTCATCGCTCCGGGGCATGGTGTCCGGCTATTTCTTCCGGATTTTCACGTGCCAGACTTCGCCCTGGCGGGTTTGTTCCAGGATCGTGTGTCCTTCGCCCTTGACCGATTGCGGCACGTTGTCGATGGGGGCGCCGTCGTCGAGGACGATTTCCAGGATTTCACCGCTGCGCATCTGCGCCAGGTCCATCTTGGTCTTCACGAAATTCATCGGGCAGGCGACGCCCCGGTAGTCCTTGAAGCGGTGCACGGTTTTTCCTTCCGCCTCCGGTGCGGGAGAGGTGGGGGGCGGGGAAGGCGGCTGGGTGGCTGGCGCGGGGTTGGTAGGATTAGCGGGTTCGGCGCGTTTTTCCGCCGCGAATTTCAAAGTGTTGTCCATCGTTCCGTAAAGCGCGATCACCGCTTCGGCGAGCTCCTTGACCGCTGGCAGGGCTTCGCCTTCCAGGAGGGGGGCGAAGGCGGCGTCGATCAGGCCGGAATCGAGGAATTGCTTCCGGAAGGCGCGCAGGACTTCCGCTTCCTCGCGGGCTTCCTCGCCGCGCGTGACCAGCAGCATCCGGGCGGCCAGGAGACGGGTCGCGGCCAGGTTTTCCGGCGTCGGTTCGGCTTTCAGCGCGTGGAGGAGCGCCTTCCGGTCGGCTTCGATCAGGTCGTACATGCCGGCGCTGCATTCGCCCGCGCCGCGTCCCTTGAGCGAGAAAACGTCCTTCGCCTGGAAATCGTAATAGGGATTCTTGTCGTCCTCGAAGGCGGGCACCTTCTCGAAGCGTTTGGCGAGAGCGGCCACGATGGCCTCGCCGCCGGCGTCGATCCAGTCGGCGAAAGCGGCGAATTTCGGTCGCAGGGGAATCCAGGCGGCAAGGACCTCCTCGACGAAGCGGGGCAGGTGGAAGGCGGCGACTTCCCCGATCTTGCGGGCGAAACGGGTGATGTCCTCGCCGATTCTCGCGCCGACGAAAACGTTGTAGGCGGGGTAGAGGACGCCGTCGTTGCGGGATGCCTTGCCGAAAAAGCCGAGATCGGCGATTTCGTGCCTGCCGCAACTGTTGGGACAGCCGGACATGTGGATCTTCAGGCCCTGCGCGCCGTCCAGGTCGAGACGGCCCGGCAGGTCCCGCTTTTCGAGCGCGATCCGCGCGCCGCGCGGCACGGTGATGCCCAGTTGGCAGGTGGCCGCGCCGGCGCAGACCACGATGTCGCCCAACAGCGCCGGCTGGCGCATGAGCGGCGCAAGCTCCTCCAGTATCGGCCGGAGCGCGCGCAGGTTGGCGGCGGTGAGGTTGCGCAGGTACAGGTTCTGGTCGCCCGCGAAGCGGATCGTCTCTTCATGCGGCACGATTTCCTGCAAGGTCCGCGCCAACACCCGCGCCTGGGCGGCGGGGATGTCGCCCAGCAAGAGCGGCACCTTGAGGGCATGATAGCCCGCCTGCTTTTGCGGCGTGGCGAAGCGCCGCCGCCATAGCTGTTCCTCGGGCGGCAGGGACTGCTCTTCCTCATCATCGGCAAGCGGCGGCGCGGAAAAGCCTTCCTTCAGCGCGATCTCCCAATCGCCGCGCGCGCGGACTTCCGCGAGTTTTTCCTCGACCAGGGCGCGGAAAGGCTCCGTCCCCAGTTCTTCCACCAGGAATCGCAGGCGCGCCGCGTGCTTGTTCCGGCGATTGCCCCGGGCGTCGAAGACTTCCTTGATCGCCTGCGCGAGCAGGAAGATTTCGCCTTCCGGCAGGAAATCCAGGAAGGAGTGCCCCAGGCGGGAATGCGCGCCCATGCCGCCCGCGATGTAGACGTGAAAGCCCCTTTGCCCGTCCCGGAGCCTGGCGATGAAGCCCACGTCGCTGATGGTCGCGCCGCCGCGATCCGCGCTGGAACCGCTGAAGGCGATCTTGAATTTGCGGGGAAGCGCGTAGGAATCCTTCTGCGCGAGCATTTTTTCGGTTATCGCGAGCGCGTGCGGGGTCACGTCGAAAAGCTCGTCGGGGGCGATGCCCGCGTAAGGATCGGCGACGACGTTGCGCACCGTGTTGCCGCCGCCGCCCCGGCCGGTCAGTCCCGCCCGGTGCAAACCGTCGACCACCTGCGGGAAATCCTCCACCTTCACGTAATGGAGCTGCACGCCGCCGCGCGTGGTGACATGCAGCTTGCCGTTGGCCCAGGTCTCGGAAAGCTCCGCCAGCGCCAGCAGTTGCGCGGGAGTGAGCAGGCCGCCGGTGAGCTTGACCCGCACCATGAAGGTGTCGGGTTCGCGCTGTTCGTAGATGCCGAAGGGAACGCGGATGGTCTTGAAGGCGAGCGCGTCGAGGCGGCCCGCGAGGTAGTCGGCATGTTGCTGCCGGAATGTCCGGGTATCTTCCAGTACCCGCGGGGGAATGACGTAGCCCGTGCTCATGCGGCGGATACCTCGAAGGATTCGTGCGTCACCTCGCCGCCCACGATGCGAAAGGACTTGACGACCGGTTCGGGGCCGGCGAGCGAAACGATGAAATAGTGGATGTTGGGGTCGTAGGCCAGCCGGATATCCTCCTCCGAAGGCCGCGCCGGGGTGGCCGGGTGCGAGTGGTAGCAGGCGATGAGTTTCAGGCCCTGTTTGCCGGCTTCCTTGAAGACGGCGAATTGCTCGGCCGGATCGAAGGCGAAATGTTCGGCGCTGGCATCGACGTTGCGCATCGGGAAATGCGCGGCGATTTCGTCGCCATCGCCATCGCTTCCCGAACGGCGTCCGGCCAGGTAGCCGCAGGCCTCGAGCGGCGCGTCCCGGCGCGCATGCGCGATCATGGCCTCATGGATGGAGCGGGGAATCTTGAGCATGTTCTTGTCCCTTTTACGAGCCTACTGGGGCCGGAGGTCGCACGCCGGCTGCTCGTAATCTTCCAGTTTCTGGATGCCCGTTCCGGCGCAGACCCGGCAGCGCGGATTGGGTTTCAGCTTCGTCTTCCGGAACTGCATGCTCTTGGCGTCGAAGCTCAACAGCGCGTTGTAAAGCGGTTCGCCGACGCCGGTGATGACCTTCAGCGCCTCGGTGGCCTGGATGGCGCCGAGCATGCCGGCGATCGCGCCCAGGACGCCGGCGGAAGAACAGGTCGGCACGACACCGGCGGGCGGCGGAGCGTTGAACACGCAGGCGTAGCAGGCGGTTTCGCGCGGGCGGATCGTCATCGTCTGGCCGTCGAAGCGCAGGATGCCGCCGTGCGAATAGGGCTTGCCGGCGAGCACGCAGGCGTCATTGACGAGGAACTTGGCGGCGAAATTGTCGGTGCCGTCGATCACGAAATCGTAGGGCGCGATGATCTCCAGGATATTCGAGGCATCCAGCATGGTGGGATAGGTCGTCACCGTCACGCCGGGATTGAGAGCGAGCATCTTGCGCCGGGCCGATTCCACCTTGGGCACGCCGATTTCCGCCGTGGTGTGGATGATCTGCCGTTGCAGGTTGGAAAGATCGACGACATCGCCGTCGACGATGCCGATGCTGCCGACGCCCGCCGCCGCGAGGTAATAGGCGATCGGCGCGCCCAGGCCGCCCGCGCCGATGATGAGCACCTTGGCGGCGAGGATTTTTTCCTGCCCTTCGATGCCGACGTCTTCGAGCAGGATGTGGCGCGAATAGCGTTCCAGCTCCTCGTCGCTGAATTCCCTCACCGCCCGCCCCCCATGAAATAGAGGAAATTGACCACGTCGCCTTCCTTCAGGAAGGTCGTCCCGTAGTCCGCCCGATTGACGAAATCCTCGTTCAACTGCACGGAAACCATGTCCGGCAGCTTGACCGATTCGAGTTTCAGGAGTTCGGCGAGCGAGATTTCCGTTTCGGAAAAGGTTTTGGCGTCGCCATTGATGATGAGTTGCATGCAGGCTCCTTGGATGGATCGGAAGAACGCGCAAGACTTCGTCGTCGCCGTTCTCGCGGGGGGATGCCATTGTAGCGGCAGACTTCCGGGCAGGCGCTTCTTTGTGGCGATATGTTTATTCCGCTCCGGAATATGCGTGACAGGAGACAGGAGACAGGGGATAGAGCGGCCGCTGGCGCGGCCTTTGTCGTCTGTAGTCTGTAATCAGAAGACATGCGCCAACTGACTACTGATTCACAGACCACAAAGCGAGCGTAACGAGCGCTCTGTCTTCCGGGTTGACATCCATACGGGAACTTGCAATAATGATAACCATTCTCAAATAAAGAGTAAATGAATGGAGTATACGAACACGGCGAAAGCTACGCCATGAGCCAGCAACTTCGACTTGCCGCCATCGTCGCCCTGCTCTCCTCGTCTGCCCTGCGCGGCGCGACGGCCTGCAAGAGCGCCGCCCTGTGCATGCATCTGGAAACACTGCTCGAGCAGTCCGGGACGATCGAGCCTCAACTCAGGGAAATCGTCGAAACGACGCTCGATGAATGGAAACTCGCGTCGCGCACCCTTTCCTGCCCAGGGCAATGTTGCGCTTCCGCGCAGACCGTGTTGCACTGAACATCGACCAACCCTCCCGATTGGATAAAAACCCATGTCACGTTATACCGGACCCCGGCGGAAAATCATGCGCGCCCTGGGCGTCGAACTTCCCGGCCTCTCCCGCCGCAGCCTCGAAGGCCGCGACCATCCGCCCGGCCAGCACGGCCGGCAAAGGACAAACCAGAGAAAATCCGAATTCGGCCAGCAATTGATGGAAAAACAGAAGTTGCGCTTCAATTACGGCGTGACGGAAGGCCAGTTGCGGCGCATCGTCCAGGAAGCCAAGCGGCGAAAAGGCGTCACCGGCGATCATGTCGTCGAACTGCTCGAACGCCGGCTCGACAACCTCGTCTTCCGCGCCGGGTTCGCGCCCACCATTCCCGCGGCGCGCCAGATGATTACCCACGGCCATTTCCGCCTCAACGGACGGCGCGTCACCATCCCGTCGATCCGCCTGTCTGTCGGCGACGTTTTCGAACCGACCGAAAGCGGGCGAAAGCTCCTCTTGCTGCAAGCCACGCTCAAGGAACCGTCGCTCGAACGCCCCGAATGGATCGCGCTCGACGCGCAAGGCGCTTCGGCCCGCCTGACGCACCTGCCGGAAACCGCCGACGCCGCGCCCTTCCCGTT
>JAITDH010000140.1 GCA_031282665.1 Zoogloeaceae bacterium
TATCGTCCTGCCAGCGCGCCAGGGCGCCGCAGACATAGCGCCGTTGCGCGGCATGCCAGGATAACAGCGCGCAGGCGCCCGAAAAGCGGCGGGAGAGCAGCATCCCCAGGGGGCAAGGTCCGCTCAGGCAACACAGGCCGCAGCCGTTGCACGGCGCGCCAGCCGGCGGTTTTTCCGGCGCGCCGACATGCCATTGCACCCGTTTTCCGGAGTCGTTCATGGTCATTCCAGTGTATTCCTGCGTCGGTTGGGTTTTGTAGGTTGGATGGAGCCACAGGCGTAATCCGACACTCGTACCCATACGATGCGCAGCATCGCAAATTACTCACAAGTCAGAAATATAGGAGACATCTGGATGTTGAAAGAATGAGCGTACGAGTTTTGGACTGCGTTGAATTTGCGCAAGCTGTTCGCGGATTTTGGGTTCGAGTTTCTCTCCTTTTTGCAAAGGGCGCCGGGCAGCACCGGTACGCTTGACATGACTCCATACCAGTTCGTCCGGATTCAGTTCAGGCGCGTAGCCTGGCAGGAAATGCAGTGTCAGCTTGCCGTTCGTGCTCGATACGTAGTCCTTGACCGCTGCCGTCTTGTGCGCCGGAAGATTGTCCAGCACCAGACGCAATGGCTTCTCGCGTTGGTACATCAGCTTCTCGAGCAGTTCCACGAACATTCCTCCGTCCATCCCGCCCGTGTAGGTGGAAAACCAGAACGTGCCTTTCGCGCTGACCGCGGAGGCCGCACTGATGCTTTGCCGTTGTCCAGGGACATCCACGACCGGCGTTTGGCCTTTCACGCTCCAGGTCTTGCCATGCACCGCATCGGCACGAAACCCCGATTCATCCCAGAAGTAGAGGTCGGCTTGCGTTTGTCTGGCTTCTTGCGCAATCGCAGGATAGGTCTCCCGTTTCCAAGCTTCGATCGCTTCCGGGTTACGCTGATACGCCCGTTGCAAAGGTTTCTGTACCGTCAGCCCCAAACGCGCCAGCAGAGCGCCCACCGACGCCAGGCTCAAGCCAACTCCAAATTCCCTCTGGATCAACTCACGAACAATCGCCCTCGACCACAGCACTCCGTCGAGTTGGTACTGCATCGGGTTCTTCCCATTGATCCAGCGAAATACCTGCTGCTCCTGCCTCAAGGTCAACTTCCTCGGACGCCCCGTCCCCTTATGCGAAGCCAGCGCACGCAGCCCCTTGCCACGACCGTTGGCCGCTTTGAGCCAACGATAGATCACCGGCCGGGAAAAACCATAGCTCGCGATGACCTGACTGGGTTTCTCCCCTTCCCACACTCGTTCCACCGCCATCTTCCGGATCGCTTCCAGCGTCCGGTGATCCAGTTTCCTTCCGTCTCGTTTCATGTCTTTCTCCCTCCCTCTCTCATTATTCCAATTATATCAAATGAAAAACTATTCGTCGTCTAAATTACTGACTTCTGTGTAATCGCACCCCGAATATTCAACCTGCTTGAGTTCCCCTGTTTTCCCGGTATATAATCCTCAGGTTTTGGTTTCCCGCCATCCGTGGCGGGGATCCGGCCCGGGGGGAATGTTTCCGTCCGGTAATTCTCACACCCGCTGGTTAAGGGTGTCGCGCCGGTTTCGTCCGGTGCGGCGTTGGCGGCGGGTGGTGGTCAACCCTTACTGGAGTATCCATGTCTGTCACCATGCGTCAAATGCTGGAAGCGGGCGTCCATTTCGGACACCAGACCCGTTTCTGGAACCCCAAGATGTCGTCCTATATTTTTGGGGCGCGCAACAAGATTCACATCGTGAATCTCGAAAAAACCCTGGAAAAATACAACGAGGCCATGGCCTTCGTGAAAAGGCTCACCGCGCAGCGGGGAACGATCCTGTTCGTTTCCACCAAGCGGCAGGCGAGGGAAATCATCGCCGAGGAAGCCAGGCGCGCCGGCGCGCCCTATATCGACCAGCGCTGGCTGGGCGGCATGCTGACCAACTTCAAGACGGTGAAGCAGTCGCTGAAGCGCCTGAAGGATATGGAAGCGGCCGTGGAAGCGGGCGAACTGGAAAAGATGCCGAAAAAGGAAGCGCTCGATTTTTCCCGCGAACTGGGCAAGCTGCAAAAGTCCATCGGCGGCATCAAGGATATGAACCGCCTGCCGGACGCGATTTTCGTCATCGACGTGGGCTACCACAAGATCGCCGTTGCCGAGGCCGGCAAGCTCGGCATCCCGGTGGTCGGCGTGGTGGATACCAACCATTCCCCCGCGGGCGTGGATTACGTGATTCCCGGCAATGACGATTCTTCCCGCGCCATCCGCCTTTATGCGCGCGGCGTGGCCGATGCGATCCTGGAAGGACGGAGCCAGGTCATCGAGGAAATTCTCGATGCGGGCGACGGCGAGGAATTCATCGAGGAAGATGAAGTCGGAGACGCCGGGGATACGGCGGAGTGATCCGCGCTCCATCGAGCGCCCGCAGGGCGAATCTGGCCGGAGGCAAGCTTCGCCCTGCGCTTTTCTTTTTTGAAATCAATCGTTTGGGAGTATGAGATGGCGGAAGTTACCGCAAGCATGGTCAAGGAACTGCGCGAGAAGACCGACGCGCCCATGATGGAATGCAAGAAGGCGCTCGCCGAGGCGGCGGGCGACATGGCGAAAGCCGAGGAAATCCTGCGCGTGAAGCTCGGCAACAAGGCGAGCAAGGCGGCCGCGCGCATCACCGCGGAAGGCGTGGTCGGTATCCATGTCGCGGAGGGCGGCAAGCTGGGCGCGATTCTGGAAGTGAATTGCGAAACCGATTTCGTGGCGAAGAATGAAGAGTTCCTCGCGCTGGTGCAGGATAGCGTCCGGCTCGTGGCCGAGAAGGCGCCGTCCGACGTGGCCGCGCTTTCCGGCCTGCCCCTGGGTTCGGGCAGCGTGGAATCCACCCGCGCCGCGCTGGTCGGCAAGATCGGCGAGAACATGACCCTGCGCCGCTTCGTCCGCGTCGAGGCGAAGGGGACGCTTTACCAATATATCCACGGCGGCGCGAAGATCGGCGTGCTGCTCGATCTCGTCGGCGGCGACGCGCAGTTGGGCAAGGACATCGCCATGCACATCGCCGCTTCCAAGCCGAAGGCGCTCGACGTTTCCGGCGTCGATGCCGGGCAGGTCGAGACCGAGCGCCGCATCGCCATCGAGAAGGCGCGCGAATCCGGCAAGCCGGAAGCCATGCTGGAAAAGATCGCCGAAGGCACGGTGCAGAAGTTCTTGAAGGAGGTCACCCTTCTCGGCCAGGTGTTCGTGAAGGCCGAGGATGGCAAGGAAACCATCGAGCAGCTTTTGAAGAAAAAGGGCGCTTCCGTGGCCGGATTCACCCTCTACCTGGTCGGCGAAGGCATCGAGAAGAAGGTTTCCGACTTCGCCGCCGAAGTGTCCGCCCAGGCCGCCGCCGCCCAAGCCCGGAAGGACTGACGCTCTGCAAGGAAAACCGATGTCCACGCCCAAATACAAACGCATACTCCTGAAACTTTCCGGCGAAGCCCTGATGGGAGAGGGCAGCTACGGCATCCACCCGCAGACGATGGGCGATATCGTCGGGGAAATCGCGGCGGTGGCGGAATTGGGCGTGGAAATCGGCATCGTCATCGGCGGCGGCAACATCTTCCGCGGCATGGCGGGTACGGCGGCCGGCATGGATCGCGCCACCGCCGATTACGTCGGCATGCTGGCGACGGTGATGAACGCCGTCATGCTGGCCGATGTCATGCGCCGCGCCGGGCTGGATGCCCGCGTGCAATCGGCCCTGAACATCGAGCAGGTGGTCGAGCCGTACATTCGCGGCAAGGCCATCCGTTACCTGGAGGCCGGGCGCATCGTCATCTTCGGCGCGGGCACCGGCAATCCCTTTTTCACCACCGATACGGCGGCGGCGCTGCGCGGTTCCGAAATCGGCGCGGAAATCGTCCTCAAGGCGACCAAGGTCGACGGCATCTACACCGCCGATCCGAAGAGGGACAAGAACGCCACCCGTTTCGAGCGGATCAGTTTCAACGAAGCCATCGCCAACAACCTCGCGGTCATGGACGCCACGGCGTTCGCGCTCTGCCGCGACCAGCGCCTGCCGATCAACGTTTTCTCCATTTTCAAGCCCGGCGCCTTGTTGCGCGTCGTCATGGGAGAGAACGAGGGCACCCTGGTGTATTGCTGAATTGCTGAAAAACGAGGACCAACCGTGATTCCCGAACTGAAGAAAACCACCGAAGCAAAAATGCAGAAATCCATCGAGAGCCTGAAGCTCGATCTGGCCAAGATCCGCACGGGCCGCGCCCATACCGGCATCCTCGACCATGTGCAGGTGGAATATTACGGCTCGCTGGTGCCGATCAACCAGGTGGCCAACGTCACCTTGGTCGACGCCCGTACCTTGGGCGTGCAGGTGTGGGAAAAGCCGATGGCCGCCAAGGTGGAAAAGGCGATTCGTGAATCCGATCTGGGCTTGAATCCTTCCGCGCAGGGCGAATTGATCCGCATCCCCATGCCCGCGCTTACCGAGGAGCGCCGCCGTGATCTTGCCAAGGTGGTGAAAAACGAAGGCGAAAATGCCAAGGTCGCGGTCAGGAATTTGCGCCGGGAAGCCAACGAACACCTGAAAAAAAGCTTGAAGGGCAAGGAAATCTCCGAGGACGACGAACGCCGCGCCCAAGA
>JAITDH010000156.1 GCA_031282665.1 Zoogloeaceae bacterium
CTGGCCGCCATCCGGCAGGCGAACAACGCGGCGCTGCCCGCGGAGAATTCCGCGCGTGAATTCACCTTCCAGAATACCGATTTCGAACGGGTCAGGAAGCTGATCTACGCCAAGGCCGGGATTTCGCTCTCCCCGGCCAAGCAGGACATGGTGTATTCCCGCCTTTCCCGCCGCCTGCGCGCGACGGGGAAAAAATCCTTCGCGGAATACCTCGATTTCCTGGAGCAGCGCAAGGAAGCGGCGGAATGGGAGCATTTCGTCAACGCGCTGACCACCAATCTGACCTCCTTCTTCCGCGAACCGCACCATTTCCCCACCCTCGCCGCCCATCTGCGCAAGATCGCCACGCGCCGCAAGCAGATCGGCATCTGGTGCTGCGCCGCTTCCACCGGCGAGGAGCCGTATTCCATCGCTATAACCGTGGCGGATGCCTTCCTGGGCGACATCCACGCCCCGCAGGTGGACATTTTCTGTTCCGACCTCGATACCAACGTGCTGGCCACGGCGCAGAAGGGCGCCTATCCCGTGGATCGCGTGGAAAAAATCCCGCCGGAACAATTGAAGCGTTATTTCACCAAGGGAAGCGGCGGGCAGGCGGACATGTTCTGCGTCAGGCCGGAACTGCGCCGCATGATGACTTTCCAGCGCCTCAACCTGCTCGATCCGGTGTGGCCGGTCAAGGGGCCGCTGGATGTGATCTTTTGCCGCAACGTGATGATTTACTTCGACAAGAGCACGCAATACAAGATCCTTGCCCGCTTCGTGCCGTTGCTGCAACCGGACGGCCTGCTCTTTGCCGGACATTCGGAAAGTTTTCTGCATGCCGCCAACCTGTTCCGCTCGCTCGGCAAGACGGTCTATGAACTGACCTCGTCCAGCAGGACGGAAGACAGAACGGCCTTTGGAATCGGTCATCACTAATCAGAAGGAACAACCATGCACATCCGGCCACCGACCACGGACTACAGGCTACAAAGCGCGCAACGCGCGCGCGCTGTTCTCCGTCCTCTGTCTTCCGTCCTCTGATGAACATCCGCGTCCTGATCGTCGATGATTCGTCTTTCATGTGTCGGCGCTTGCAGCAGATCATTTCCGGCTTTCCCGGTCTGGAAGTCGTCGGTATGGCACATGACGCCGACGAGGCGCGGAAGATGTTGCTCGCCCTGAAACCGGATGTGCTGACCCTGGATGTGCACATGCCGGGCATGGACGGGCTGGAGTTTCTCGAACGCCTGATGCGCCGCCGCCCGATGCCGGTGGTCATGGTCTCCTCCTATACCCAGGAAGGCACGGAGACGACCCTGAAGGCGCTGGAACTGGGCGCGGTGGATTTCATCGACAAACCCCGCGCCGATTCGCCCCGCAGCCTGGAAGCCTATGGCGCGGAACTGGCGGAAAAGATTCGCGGGGCGAAAAGCGCCCATCTGCGCGTTCGCCCCCGTCCCGCCAGCGGCCTTCTCCCCTCCGCCAAGCCAGCGACCAAGGGAAGCGCCATCGCCAACAACTGGCTGCCGAACAGCTATTCGACGAAAAATACCAGCGGCAAGGTGATTTTTCTCGGCGCTTCCACCGGCGGGACGGAGGCGATCAAGAAGGTGCTCCTGGGCATGCCCGCCAATTGCCCGCCCATCCTGATCGTCCAACATCTGCCGGAAACCTTCAGCGCCGTATTCGCCGCCAACCTGGACCAGGCCTGCCAGCCGAAGGTCAGCGAGGCCCAGGGAGGAGAGATCGTCGAGGCGGGCAATGTCTATATCACGCGCGGCAATCATCACATGCAGGTCAGGAAATCCGGCGACAGGCTCGTCACCGAACTGGTGCAGACCCCGCCGGTCAACGGGCATCGCCCGTCGGTGGACGTGCTGTTCGAATCCGCCGCCACGGTGATGGGCAAGCAGGCCGTCGGCGTGATCCTCACCGGCATGGGCAAGGATGGCGCGCAGGGGCTCCTGTCGATGAAAAAGGCCGGGGCGCGGACTTTCGGACAGGACGAGGCGAGTTCCGTGGTGTATGGAATGCCGCGCGAGGCGCATCTGCTCGGCGCGGTCGACGAAGTCGTCGATATCGGCCAGATGGCGTCGCGCGTGCTGTCGCTTTTCGGCAAGCCGTTATGAAGCATGGCCGACATCGGCATGCGACGCCCATTCAGCGCATCTCGAATAATTCCTGATGAAAGGCTTGGGGCGGCAGGCCGTGGGTCGTGAGGTCGGCGCGCAGGGATTGGCCAAAATCGGCGGGGCCGCAAAACCAGACGCTGGCGTTTTGCCATTCGGGGATCCGGGCGCGGATTTTTTCTCCCGTCAGACGCTCGTCGCGAGAACTGTCCATGATGTGCAGATGGACGCCGGCCGCCCTGGCGTCGGCGGCCAGTTTTTCCCGCGCTTCATCCGGGCAGAGATTGACCGGGTGGAACAGGTCGATCTGGATTTTTTCTTCCGGCAAGCCTTTTTCCGCCCGTTCCGAAGCCAGCGCCTGCATGCGAGCGATGAAAGGGGTGATGCCGATGCCCGCGCCGATCCATATCTGGCGCTTTTCCTCGCCCGCGAAGGTGAAGCGGCCATAAGGCCCTTCCACGGTCACGGGCGTTCCGGGCGAGATTCGTCCCGGCAATTCGCGGGTATGGTCGCCGAGCGCCTTGATGACGAAAGTCAGGCGCTTGTCCTGCCGCCGCTGTGCATCCCAGGCCGAGGCAATGGTGTAGGGATGCGCGCCTTCGCTGGCATCGACGGTGACGAAGGCGAATTGCCCGGCTTCATGCCC
>JAITDH010000142.1 GCA_031282665.1 Zoogloeaceae bacterium
CGAAGCTGGTTTCCCTGTCCGGCAGGCGAAGATGTCCGTTGATGAAGGCTTCGTATGTACGGTTCATGGTTGTGCTCCATTTTTTGCGATATTGCCCGCGCAAGATAAAGGAAGCGCCGCCATGCTTCTTGTAGAATATCGATTTTTTGACACAGGGTGGCCGCTGTGGCGCAATTCGGGTGCAATCCAAAGTGGAGGAAAAACCTTTCCAGACGAAGCACTGCCGCTTGCCGTTCCCTCCCACGCTTGGCGGGGGAGGGTGGCCCGGCAGGGCCAGGCTGGAGCCAAAGGCGGAAGGACAGCCGAAGGCTGGTCTGGCGAAGCCAGACGCGGCGCAGCCGCGCAAAGGGCGTCGTTCCATGCGGCGCGTAGCGCCGGTAACTTTGAAACCCTGACAACACGCCTCGCAGCCCCTTTTTCTGCCCCTGCCACCCCTGCCGGGGCACCCTCTCCCCCGAAGTGTCGGGGGCGAGGGAACGGCAAACGGTAATGCTTTGTTTGTTTCCTCCACTTTGGATTGCACCCTTTTAATGGCATCCTCTGTCCTCTGACATCCGTCCCGTGATACCCTTTATTCCTTTATCGTCTTTCATTGATACCGTCTTGCCATGACTGTCGAGGAACCTGTTCTTTCTGCGCCGCCGTCCGTGGGAGCGCCTGTGGAAATGCCCGTGGAGGCGCTCGTGGGGGCGCCTGTGGAAATACCCGTGGAAGCGTCCGCGGAAGCCGAGCAGGAGCAGGCAGCCCAGTTGACGCCGCGTGAATTGCTGGTGGAACTGGAGACGCGATTCGAGGTGTTTCGCGCCTGCCTGCCGCTTTCCATCGGGATCGACAAGGCGATCCGGGCGCGCTGGCCGGAGGTCGAGCGCAAGATACTGCGCGTCGCGTTGAGCATGCATACGCACGGCAACCGTTATTTGCGGGCGCTGGTCAAGGCGACGCAACGCTTCGATCTGGATGGGCAGCCCGCGGAAGCATTGAGCGAGGAACACCGGCAATTCGCGGCAACGACCCTGAATGAACGCCTGCAACGGCAGGCCGAGGAACGCCGCGAGCGGGCGCAGAGGGAAAGAGAGGAAAGGCGCGCCAGGGAACCCGCCGGGCCGGATGGCCAGGGCAGGCCGGGCGTCTTCCGGAGGGGGAAGAAACCGGCGGGCGTGAAGAACGCGGAAAATGCGGCAAGCGTGACAAACGCGGAAGGCGTGGCGGAAAGCGAGAAAAACGTAGACGGGCAGGCATCGCTGTCTCCGGCATCTCCGGCATCGCATCCCTCCGCTCCCCGGCGCAAGCGTCCGGCGAAATCCGGCGCGCGTCCGGGCAAGGAAAAAACGTCCGCGGCGCTTGCCGCCAGCCTAGCTGGGCAGAATGAGCAAGACAACCAAGCCAGCCAACCCAACCAAACCAGCCAGGCCAACCCAACCAGCCTTGCCGAGAAGCTCGCCCTCCTGGCGGCCAAGTATGGCCGGCAATGACCGGCAATGACAAAACAATGAATTGCCGGGATTGCCTGCATTTTTTCATCACCCATGAAGCGCGCCTTCCCTATGGCTGCCGGGCGATGAATTTCAAGAGCCGGCGTCTCCCTTCCCTGGATGTCGAGGCAATGAGCCACAGTCCTTGCCTGCAATTCCAGCCGCGCGCGCGGCAATCCCCGTCCGGTCGCTGAGGCGTCCCATGCGTCGCCTGTCTTCCCTGCTGCGCCCAGGCGCGCTTCTCCTGGCTTTTTGCGCTTTTTCCTGTCTTCCGGCGCGGGCCGAGGCGCCGCGCATCGTCCTCCCCGAGGACGTGCCGCCCGCCCTGCGGGAACTCCTCCAGCGCCACCTGTCACGACAGGCACGGCAAGCGCCGCAGAACGAGGCCGAACGGCGGATGATGGCGGCGGATCTGACCAAGGTAGGGCGCGAACTGCTGGCGACGGAAGGCTATTTCGACGCGCGCCTGGAGCTTTCGGGGGACGACCTCGAAGCCCTCGTCCTGCGGGTGGAACCGGGCGCGGCAAGCCGTGTGACGGCGGTGGACATCGTGATCGACGGGCCGCTGCCGGCGGATCGTCGGCAGGCTTTGCGGGAAAACTGGTCGCTGGGCACGGGCGATATCTTCCGGCAGGAAGCATGGACGCGGGCGAAGGAAAACCTGCTGATCTCCCTCCTGGAGCGGGATTTCCCCGCCGCGCATCTGGTGGCGAGCAAGGCGGAAATCGAAGGCGGGGAGGCGCGGCTGTCCGTCCATTACGCGAGCGGCCCGCCCTACCGCTTCGGCGAATTGCGCATCACGGGCCTCTCCCGCTATACGCCGGAACTGGTCGCCCGCTACAACCGGGAAGTCAGGCCCGGCGAACCCTATGACGCGATGCGGCTTGCCCGCCTGCAAAGCGTCCTGGAAAACACGCCTTACTTCACCTTCGTCTCGGCGGAACTGCTCCGCGAGGAAGAGGCGGCCATTCCCGGCGACGAACAGGGAACGCGCGTCGCGCCGATCCGCCTCGCCCTGCGCGAACGCGCGGCGCACCAGTTGGGCGTGGGCGTGGGCGCCAGTTCCAACACCGGGGCGCGCATGGAAGTCAATTTCCGTACCGCCGATTTCTTCGCCACGGCCTGGCAACTGAAAAGCGGCCTGCGCGTGGAAGAACTGCGCCAGTCCTTCTATGCCGACCTGTTTTTCCCGCCCAGCCCGAAGGATTACCACTATGCGGCGGGTTTCCTCGCCGAGCGTTCCAATATCCGCGACCTCGAACTGCAAACCCGGATCATCGGCGTCTCCCGCACCCGCCGCAAGGGCAACGTCGAAACCAGCCTCAACACGAGTTTCATCACGGAAAGGGAAAAGCCGCACGCCGGGGAAAGCCGCCGCAACCAGGCGCTGACGCTCAACGCAAGCTGGACCTGGAAGCCCCGCCTGGAGGTCGACGAGCACCTCAGCCAGTTCCAGGCGGGCGGCTCCATCAAGCCGGTTTCCGACCGGGATTTCGTCCGCCTCTACGCGCTCGTCCAGCATCGCTGGAAACTGGACGCGCGCAACGCCTTCGCCCTGCGCGGCGAGGGTGGCATCGTCCTGGCCGACAGCCGCGAAGGCATCCCGCAGAATTTCCTCTTTCGCGCCGGCGGCGCTGCCTCCGTGCGCGGCTATCCCTACCAGAGCCTGGGCGTGCAGGAAGGGCGCAGCACCCTGGGCGGGCGCTACCTGCTCACCCTTTCCGGCGAATATACGCACTGGCTCGCCGACAGCCCCTGGGGCGTCGCCGCCTTCATCGACGCGGGCAACGCGGCGGACGACAAGAAAGCCTTCCGCCTCCAGCGCGGCTACGGCGTTGGCGCGCGCTGGCGCAACCAGTCCGCCACCCTGGGCATGGATCTCGCCTACGGCGAGGCGACCGGCAACTGGCATCTGCATTTCGCCTTCGAACTGCCCTTGTATTGACACGCAATCCTCGACACAAAATCCACGAACGAAACGGGAAAACATGAGCAACGAGCAAGAATTCGGAAAAATCGTCATCTACGGCATCGGACTGATCGGCGGTTCCTTCGCCCTGGCGCTGAAATCGGCGGGCGCGGCGGGGGAAGTGGTCGGTTTCGGGCGGCATCCGGGGCGTTTGGCGGAAGCGCTGGAACGGGGCCTCATCGACCGGGTGGGCCACGATCCCGCGCGGGAAATCGCCGATGCCGACCTGGTGTTCGTCGCCACGCCGGTCGGCCAGATGCCCGCCATCTTCGCGCAGATCGCCCCCCATCTTTCTCCCAGAACGCTCGTCACCGACGGCGGCAGCACCAAGGTCGACGTGGTCCGGGCGGCGCGCGCCGCGTTCGGCGAAAAGATCGGCCAGTTCGTTCCCGCCCACCCCATCGCCGGAGCCGAGCGGAGCGGCGCGGCAGCGGCGATGGCCGATCTCTACCAGGGCCGCAAGGTGGTCATCACCCCGCTTGCCGAAAATCCGGCCGAGCGTCTGGCGCGGATCGAGCGCGCCTGGCGCCTGTGCGGAGCGGAAATCCGCGCGCTCAGTCCCGAACAGCACGACCGCGTCTTCGCCGCCGTCAGCCACCTGCCGCACCTCCTGGCGTTCGCCCTCGTGCGCGACCTCGCCGAACGTCCCGATGCCGAACTTTTCTTCGACTTCGCCGCCTCCGGCTTCCGCGATTTCACCCGCATCGCCGCCAGCCATCCGGAAATGTGGCGCGACATCTGCCTCGCCAACCGCGAAGCCCTGCTGCTGGAAATCGAGACCTACCAGAAACAACTCCTCGATTTCAAGACCGTGCTCGAACAAAACGACGGCAAGGCGCTGGAAAAACGCTTCGCGGTGGCGAGAAAGGCGAGACAGGAGTGGGGGGCGGGAGACAGGAGACAGAGGACAGAGCGGCCGCTGCGCGGCCTTTGTAGTCAGTAGTCCGTAGTCTGAAGGAACCGGCCATGCCAAACACGCGACAACTGGATACTGACCACAGATCACAGACCACTGACCACGAAGCGAGCGCTCTGTCCTCTGTCTCCTGTCCCCTGTCTCCTGCCTCCTGGTTCGATTCCCATTGTCATCTCAACGCGCCGGAATTCGCCGCTGATCGTGACGCGGTATGGTGGGAGGCATGCCGGGCGGGTGTGCGGGGCGCTTTGCTGCCGGCGGTCAGCCTGGCCGACTGCGCCGCCGTGGATGCCTGTGTCGAACGCTACGCGGGCTGCGCGCCGGCCTATGGCATTCATCCGCTTTTCGTCATGCGGGCGGAGATGGAAGATCTGCCGGCGCTTGCCGCGCTGTGCGAACGAAAGCCGCCGGTCGCCATCGGGGAAATCGGCCTGGACGGCTTCGTCAAAGAAGTGGACTGGGCGCGCCAGGAAACCTTCTTCCAGGCGCAACTCGAACTGGCGCGGAAATTCGACCTGCCCGTCATCCTGCACGCGCGCCGCGCGGTCGACGCGGTGCTGAAACACCTGCGCCGCATCCGGGTGCGCGGCGGTATCGCGCACGCCTTCAACGGCAGCCCGCAACAGGCCGGGGAATTCCTGCGCCTGGGATTCAAGCTCGGCTTCGGCGGCAGCCTGACCTATGCCGGCAGCCGCCGCATCCGGGCGCTCGCCGCCAGCCTGCCGGACGAAGCGCTGGT
>JAITDH010000131.1 GCA_031282665.1 Zoogloeaceae bacterium
TCCAGCAGCACGACCACCACGTTGGGGGCGTTTTCCGGCGGATACTTGATTTCCGGCTTGACCGGGCGGGATTCGCTCGCGGTCAGGCCAATGCGCCCGCCAAAAGGCTTGCGGGATTCGGGTAGAACTTTTGCCATTTTGTTACTCCTTCTGTTGAAAAAAACATGCTTGTGGGGGGAGGCAATGGGGGCCAATCCCGGCGCTATTCCAAACCTGTCGAACCTGATACGATGCCGAATCATTGACATTCGAATAGCGACCATGGCCGCCATCCTTCCCCCAAAATATGACGAAGTCTTCAAGATGCTCTTTGGCGACGAGCAGAATACGGAATTGCTCATCGGCTTCCTGCGCGCCGTCCTGCCCCTGCCCGATGACGATTACGAAGAACTCATCCTGAAAAATCCCTTTCTGCCGAGTGAAATCCTGAATGACAAGAACAGCATCCTGGATGTGCTGGCGCAGACGAAATCCGGCCGGCAGATCGACATCGAAATCCAGGTCGCCAATCATGCGGCCCTCAAATCGCGCATCCTTTATTACCTGCTCCGTCTCTTCACGCGCCAGATCGGCGAAGGCGACGCCTACCACCTGCTGAAACCGGTCATCGGCATCGTGATTACGGATTTCGTCTGGATTGCGGACAGTGTGGTCTATCATAATGCCTACCGCCTCCATGATCCGGAGAGCGGTTCGGTCTTCTCCGACGATCTCTCCCTGCACACGCTGGAGCTGCCCAAGGTCGGGAAAGAGGACGAGCATACGGAATTGTGGGCATGGCTCGAATTCCTGAAAGCGAAGAATGAGGAGGAACTGGAAATGCTGGCCAAGGAACATCCGGCGGTACAACCCGCCGTCAAGAAACTGATTCGCCTCTCCGAAAGCGAGCAGGCCCGCGCCATTTTCGAGGCTCGCGAAAAAGCACGCCGGGACGCGCTGTCGTGGCAGTACGAGGCCGAGATGCAGGCGGAAAGGCTGGCCAAGATGCGTGAAGCGCAGGGCAGGAAGGAAGGTCGGGAGGAAGGTCGGGAGGAAGGTCGGGAGGAAGGTCGGGAGGAAGGCCGTAACGAAGAAAAGCAGGCCATCGCCCGGAAGATGCTGGAACTGGGGATGCCAGTCGAGCAGGTCATGCTTGCCACGGGCCTGTCGCGGGAGATGGTACTGGAGGCGAAGGACTGAACCTTCTCCAACGGTATCTCTCTGCACACGCTGGTCGGGAACAAGGACAAGCATACGGAATTGTAGGCGTGGCTTGAATTCCTGAAAGCGAAGAACGAGGAGGAACTGGAAATGCTGGACAAGGAACACCCGACGGTACAACCTGCCGTCAAGAAACTGAACCGTATCTCCGAGAGTGAAAGAATCCGCGCCCTCTTCGAGTCCCGCGAAAAAGCGCGCCGGGACGCGCTGTCGTGGCAGTATGAAGCCAAGATGCAGGCGGAGCGGCTGGCCGAGATGCGTGAGGCGCAGGACAGGAAGGAAGGTCGGGAGGAAGGCCGTAACGAAGAAAAGCAGGCTATCGCCCGGAAGATGCTGGAACTGGAAATACCAATCGAGCAAATTATGCTTGTCACGGGCCTGTCGCGTGAAATGGTGCTGGAGATGAAAAGCTGAAAGCGGAGCGCACTGTCCACCAAGGTTACGCCATTGCGAAGCGCGCAACGGGAGCAATCCATTGCGCGTCATCACGAAATCTCTTCCATTTTCAACTGCCCTTGCCCTTGTCCCTCTCCTGCGTGGACGCCTTCCCATGCCGGGTTTCCTATCTCGCTTGCCGCGCGCCCCTGTCCGACCAATTCCGCCATGCGCCGCATGGGCGCGTCGATATGGCGGAAAAAGGCCCGGTATCCGGCGCAGAGATAATTCAGCCCCGCTTCGCCCTCCGGCGTTCGGGTAAAGCGGTTGCGCGGGCATTCGCCATAACAGGCGAACAGCACGTCGCACTGACGGCAGGTTTCGGGAAGAGCATGCCATTTGGCTGCGCCGAAACTTTGCTGCGCTTCGGAATCCAGCAGTTCGACCAGCGGCGTTTGCGTGAGATTTCCCAGACGGAATTCGGGCGAAACGAAATGGTCGCAGGCATACACATCGCCGTCATGCAGAAGCGCGAGCGAACGCCCGCAATAGGGGGAAAACACGCAAAGCGACGGCATTCCCATCCAATTGCCCAGGGCGGCGTCGAACTGGGTGACGAACACCTCGCCCACATCGCGGGCCAGCCATTCGTCGAAAACTCCGATCAGGAACGCGCCCCAGGCTTCTGGCGCAACCGAGCGTGCCGTCACCCGGCCCTCGCTGTCACGCGCGACAACGGGAATGAACTGGAGATGATCCGCGCCCAACTCGTCGCGCAGGTAGCGGTAAACTTCCAGCGGCGCTTCCATGTTGGCGCGATGCACGGCGCACAACAGGTTCGTTTCCACCCCATGCGCCCGCAAACGCCACCAGGCGGCGAGTACCAGGGCGGCGGAACCCTGGCCGCGTTTATCCTTGCGGTAGGCGTCGTGCAATTCCGGCGGGCCATCCACACTCAGGCCCACGAGGAAATCATGCGCGGCGAGGAAGGCGCACCACTCGTCATCCAAGAGAATGCCGTTGGTTTGCAGGCTGTGGCGCACCCGCTGACCGGGACGCCGGGTGCGCGCAACGAGCGCGACCGCCGT
>JAITDH010000170.1 GCA_031282665.1 Zoogloeaceae bacterium
CAAAAGATTTCGGACAACGGACGTTCCGTGTGACAGTTGGGACAAAAGCGCATCATGATTTCATTGCCCGGCAGTAATAGAAAATGAGAAGGACATTGTACGACGGACGGACGAAGGAAGCACTGCTGCTTGCTGGTGTAATAAAAAGTGGATTCGTCAGTGCGTCGGGTTTGTAGGTTGGGTAGGTGGATAAGCCGAAGGCGTAATCCGACAATTGTCCATCACCGGCGCGAAGCGCCGCTTTTTATCTTGATTTGCGATGCTGCGCATCGGTGCGGACAAATGTCGGATTACGCTTCGCTCATCCAACCTACGAAACCAACGTCATGTCCCCCGCTTCGTCATTGCGAGAAACACCAGATTCCCTGCCCTTGATTCGCCTACCCCGCCAGCAATTCCCTGGCATGTTGCCGGGTCGTGGCGGTGATTTCCACGCCGCCCAGCATGCGGGCGATTTCGTGGATGCGTTCTTCGGGGGCGAGCGGCGCGATATGGCTGCTGATCCTGCCTTCGGCGGCGGATTTGCTGACCTGCCAGTGGTGATCGGCGCGCGCCGCGACCTGCGGTAGATGGGTGACGCAGAGCACCTGCCGTTCCTTGCCCAACTGGTTCAGCAGGCGGCCGACGATTTCGGCGACGCCGCCGCCGATGCCGACGTCGACTTCGTCGAAAACCAGGGTCGGCACACGGGCGTTCTGGGAGGCAACCACTTGCAGGGCGAGGCTGATGCGGGAAAGTTCGCCACCGGAGGCGACCTTGGCCAGCGGGCGGGCTTCGTCGGCCGCCAGGCCCGCCACGCGGAATTCCACCTGTTCGTCGCCGTTGGCGGAACCGCCTTCGCGGGGCGGCAAGGCGACCACGAAGCGCCCGGAGGTCAGGGCGAGCCGCTGCATTTCGGCGCTGACGTCTTTTTCCAGGGCGGCGGCGGTCTTCCCGCGTCCGGCGCTCAGGCGCGCCGCCAGGGAACGGTAGGCCGCGCGCGCTTCCGTCACTTTTTCCGCCAGGGCCGCGAGGTCTGTGCTGGCGGCCAGTTCGGCATGCCGCGCCTGGAGAGCGGCGAGGACGCCGGGCAGGGCTTCGACTTCCACCCGGTGCTTGCGCGCCAGGGCGAGCAGGGTTTCCTGCCGCGTTTCGACCGCCGCCAGACGCGCGGGGTCGAGTTCCACGCGATCGGCATAACGGCGCAGGAGGGTGACGACTTCGGAAATTTCCGCCTGCGCGGATTGCACGATTTGCGCGCCTTCTTCCAGTTCATGATCCAGGGCGGCCATCCCGGCCAGACGGTCGGCGACGGCGGAGAGCAGGCTTTCGCAAGCGCCTTCTCCATCGGAAAGCGCGGCCAGCGCGTATTGCGCGCCTTCGATCAGGCTGGCGGCATGCGCCAGGCGGCGTTGCTCGGCTTCCAGTTCCGCCCATTCGGAGGGTTGCAAGGCGGTCTCTTCCAGTTCGCGGATCTGCCAGGCCAGCATGTCCCTTTCCCGCTCGCCCGCTTCTCCGCCCGCTTCGGCGGCGGCCAGGAGGTCGGCCAGCCGCCGCCATTCCTTCCAACTGGCGGCGACTTCCGCCGCCAGGCCGGAAAGCCCGCCGTGCATATCGAAAAGTTCCCGCTGCGCTTCCGCGCGCAGCAGGGATTGATGGGCGTGCTGGCCGTGGATGTCGACCAGCAGTTCGCCGATCGCCTTGAGTTGCTGGACACTGGCGGCGCTGCCGTTGATGTAGGCGCGCGAGCGTCCGCCGGCTTCCACCACCCGGCGCAGGAGCAGTTCATCGTCGGCGGGGAAATCCTGTCCGGCGAGCCAGGCTTTCGCTTCCGGCAGGCTGGCGAGATCGAAGGTGGCGGCAATTTCGGCGCGCTCCTTGCCGCCGCGGACGACGCCGGGATCGGCGCGCTCGCCGAGGGCCAGCGCCAGCGCGTCGACGAGGATGGATTTTCCCGCCCCGGTCTCGCCGGTCAGGGCGGTGAATCCCGCCTGGAATTCCAGTTCGAGCCGGTCGACGATGACGAAATCGCGAATCGCCAGATGCGTCAGCATGGCCGTTTCCCGCTCGCCATTTTCAAACGCCGTTTTCTTCCGTCGGCCGCTCGCCCCAATGGAGCTTCTGGCGCAGCATGGCGAAGTAGCTGTAGCCGGGCGGATGCAGGAAGCAGATGGAGTGTTCGGAACGGCGCATGCGGATGGAGTCGCCGCGCTTGAGGTTCAGGGTCACCTGTCCGTCGAAGTGCGCCCGCGCGTCGTCGGCGTGGGTGACGACGACTTCGATTTCCACCTTGTCGTCGACCAGCACCGGACGATTCGTGAGGGCGTGCGGACAGAGCGGAACGAGGGCGATGCCGGGCAGGGCCGGGTGCAGGATGGGGCCATTGGCGGAGAGCGCATAGGCGGTGGAGCCGGTGGGGGTGGAAACGATCAGGCCGTCCGCGCGCTGCTTGCCGACGAATTCGCCGTCGATGAACAGTTCGTACTCGATCATCCGCCCGATCGCTCCCTTGTCGATCACGATGTCGTTCAGGGCCAGGTTGCTGCCGATCTCGCGTTTCGCGCGAATGATGTCGGCATCGAGCAGCATGCGCGATTCCGGCTGGAACTGCCCGTCGAGCAGGGCGTCCATGACCGACAACATGTCTTTGCGCGCAATGTCGGTCATGAAACCCAGGCGCCCCTGATTGACCCCCGCCAGGGGCACATGGTAGCGCGCCAGGCAGCGGGCGGCGTTCAGCATGGTGCCGTCGCCGCCCAGCACGATCGCCATGTCGGCATGCGCGCCGATGTCGAGGAAGCCGCACACCATCCAGCGGCTCAGTTCATCGTGGCGTCCCATGCGCTCGGCGGTTTCCCGTTCGATGAACACGGAAACTCCCCGCTCCTGCAAATAGGCGGCCAGCGCGATCAGGGCGTCGCCCATCCTGCGGCTCTGGTATTTGCCAATCAGCGCAATGGTGCGCGGCTGGCGGATGGCGTGCATGGGAAAGCTCATGGGAAGGGATTAAAGCACAAAAGGCCCGTCATTTCCGGAATACCTGCAAGTTTTGCGCCTGCAAGTCCCGCAACACTGTCGCGGCGATCTCCTCGATGGACTTGCGGGAAGAATCCAGCCAGTGGATTCCCTCGCGGCGCATCATCTGTTCCGCCGCCGTGACTTCGTAGCGGCAATTGGCCAGGCTGGCATAGTGGCTGTTCGGCCGGCGCTCGGCGCGAATCTGCGCCAGACGCTCCGGCTCGATGGTCAGGCCGAACAGCTTCCGGCGGTTTTTCTTCAGGCATTCCGGCAATTCGCCGCGCTCGAAATCCTCGGGAATCAGCGGAAAATTCGCCGCCTTCAGGCCGAACTGCATGGCGAGATAGAGCGAAGTCGGCGTCTTGCCGCAACGGGATACGCCGATCAGGACGACATCCGCCTTGCTCAAATCGCGGTCGGTAACGCCATCGTCATGGGCCAGGGTATAGTTGATGGCGTCGATCCGGTGTTTGTAGTCGCTGCTGTCCGTGCTGCCGTGCGTGCGTCCCACCGTATGGCTGGACTGCGCGCCCAGCTCGACTTCCAGCGGCGCGAGGAAAGTCTCGAAATAGGAAACGCAAAACGCGTCGGAAAGATGGACGATTTCCGCCAGCCGGGGATTGACGAGGGTCGTGAACACGAGCGGCCGGAGGCCGCTTGCCTTGCCGCTCTGGCGAATCTGCGCCACGACCTCCCGCGCCTCCGCCTCGTCGGCGATGAAGGGACGGCGCGTGATATCGAACTTGACGCCCTCGAACTGGGAAAGAAGACTGTGCCCGAGCGCCTCGACCGTAATGCCGGTGCTGTCGGAAACGAAGAAAACAGGCCGTTTCAATTGTATTCCAGTCGCGTATGCAGTTGTGTATGCATGCCGGTCGTGCCCGCGCCAATCGACACGATCCGGAAAGATGACACGAAAGACATGGGATTTCCTTCCGAAAGCTGGGCATTCTACCGTCCCGCATTCCAGAACGCCACAGAAGACTGAGGACAGATGCAATCCAAAGTGGAGGAAAAGTCTTGCCGCAATGACGAGGCGGGGGTGTGGCGTCGGTTTTGTAGGTTGGATGGAGCCGAAGGCGCAATCCGACATTTCAACCCATACGATGCGCAGCATCACAAATCAAAGCAATCAAAGAACAGCGGCACAAGCGCCAGTGATGAACGATTGTCGGATTACGCCTGCGGCTCATCCAACCTACGAAACCTACCCTTCCGTTTCACGCCGCCTCGACCTCGAACTCCACCACATTGCGCGCCTTCCTGCTGAATTCCACGCCGATCAGGTGAATGGGCTGATCGAGCGAGCGGTATTTATCGGCATACCTTTTATCCTTGATCTGCTGGAGCGCCTTTCCTTC
>JAITDH010000195.1 GCA_031282665.1 Zoogloeaceae bacterium
AACTGGCGGACGCTGAAATGGGAAACGCAGGGCGCGCCCGACAGGGCAAGCGAGAGCAAATAGCGTGGGCGCAATCAAAGTGGATGTCACATCAATAATTTCCCAGGCGAAGCGCCGCCGCTTACCGTTCCCTCGCCCCCTTGGGGGGAGAGGGTGGCCCGGCAGGGCCGGGAGAGGGAGTTGTTCCACGCGGCGCGTAGCGCCGGATATTTGCCTTGCTGTTGCGCGGGACAGGAAGAATCCAGAAGCCAGCACATGATGTTTCATTTCAAATTCGAACCACCCTAGCCGCTGAAACGGTTATGCCGCAGGGAACGGCGGATCGGCGGGCGGTCGTGTTCGCGGTCGCGGGAGGTGTGCAGGGCGGCGGTCATTTCGGCCAGGGTGCGGGCGATGCGCTCGTTCAGGCTGCCGCGCGGCAGGCGGCCCTGCGCGTCCGGCACGCCGGCGGGCAGGCCGGTCAGGCGTTCCATCGCCTCATCGACCGTGGCGACAGGATAGACATGGAATTTCCCGGCGGCGGCGGCTTCCACCACGTCCGGGCGGAGCATCAGATGGGGGATGCTGGCGGCGGGGATCAGCACCCCCTGCGCTCCGCTGAGGCCGCGCGCCGCGCACAGGTCGTAGAAACCTTCGATTTTTTCATTGACGCCGCCGATGACCTGCACTTCGCCGAACTGGTTGACCGAGCCGGTCAGGGCCAGCGCCTGCCGGATGGGAATCTGCGCGAGCGCGGAAAGGAGGACGCACAGCTCGGCCAGCGAGGCAGAGTCGCCTTCCACCCTGCCGTAGGATTGTTCGAAGGCGAGGCTGGCGGAAAGGGAAAGCGGCTGGTAGCGCGCATAGCGCGAGGCGAGGAAGGCGGCGAGGATGAGGACGCCCTTGGAGTGGATCGCGCCGCCCAGGTCCGTCTCGCGCTCGATGTCGACCACGTCGCCTTCGCCGACCCGCGCCGTGGCGGTGACGCGCGCCGGCTGCCCGTGGCAGATGCCGGAAATTTCGACGACGACCAGGGCGTTTGCCTGGCCGATGCGTTCCCCCTCGGTGGAAATGAGGGTGCTGCCTTCCAGGGTGTCTTCCAGCACGGCCCGCGGATAGCGGTCGGCGCGGCGGGCGCGGGCGGCGAGCGCGGCGGCGATGGCGTCCTGGCCGATCGTCGCCGCGTCGGCGTCGGTTTTCCTGGCGTGGAATTCCGCTTCCCGCATCAGATCCAGCATGTGGCGGGTGTTCAGGGAGAGGCGATGGGCGTGCTCGGCATGTCTCGCCGCTTCCTCGATCAGCCGCGCCACGGCGTCGGCGCTACAGGGCAGGAGACCGGCGCTCCGGCCGATGCCCGCGATCTGGCGGGCAAAGAGCGCTTCGTTTTCCGCCGAGCGCGGCAGGTCGTCGGCGAAATCGGCGGCCACCTTGAAGAGTTCGCGGAAATCCGGGTCGTTTTCCATCAAGAGTTCATAAAGGTCGCGCTCGCCGACCAGGATGACCTTGACCTGGCAGGGCGCGTCCTGGGGATGCAGGGTCGCCTGGACGGCCCAGCCCTGCGCTTCGGCGGGCGGCTCGATGGCGATCCGCTGGCTTTTCAGGGCGCGCTTCAGGCCGTCCCAGGCAAAGGGCTGCGCCAGCAGGCGGTGCGCGTCCAGCACCAGATAACCGCCGCTCGCCCGGTGCAGCGCGCCGGGACGGATCAGGTCGAAACGGGTCGATTGCCCATGCGTGGCCGCGACGTGCTCGATGTTGCCGATCAGGTTGCCGAAACCGGGATTGTCCTCCGAGACGACGGGGGCGCCGCGGGTATCGCTGTGATCGACCATGAGATTGACCTGGTAGCGCTGGAGGGCGGCCTGCAGGGTTTCCGGGTCGTCGTTCCCGTCCCCGTCGCTTTCGCTTTCTTCCGCGTCATTCTTCGCCAGTCCGCCCCTGGCGACGTGGTGGATCATGTCGTCGCAAATGGCGTCGATGAAGGCGATCACCTCGGCGAGGTCGGCATAATGGCGGCGCAGATCGCGGGTCAGGTGGGCGAGCGTCGGGCGCAGGGCGTGCCGTTCGGCGCGGGCGACGGCGCGGGTCAGTTCCTGCCGCCAGCCGGGAAATTCCGCGAGCAGGTCGGCCAGCCTGTCGCTCCACGCGGCGGCGCGTTCTTCGTATTTTCCGTGCTCTTCCTCGGAAAGCGCCTCGAACGCCTCGGGCGACATCGGCTCGTTCCCCGCCAGCGGGGTGAAGACGAAGCCTTCCGACGTGTTCAAAAGCCCCAGGCCATCCGTCCGGCATTCCTTGTCGAGGGCGGCGATCGCTTCTTCCTCGCGCTTCTTGTGTTGCGTTTCCAGGGCCTCGACGCGGTGGACATGGGTATCCGCCTCCAGCGCCGCTTCGATGGCAAAGGGCAGTTCGCGGCAAAAACGCTGCAAATCCGCCTTCAGGCGCGCCCCGCGCCCGGCGGGAAGGCGCATGAGCAGGGGCGCGCGCGGTTCGGCGAAGTTGTGGAGATAGCAGAGATCGGGCGGCGTCCGCTCCCTGGCCGCCTTTTCCTTGATGCGGAGAAAGGCGGTGGAATGGCGGCTTTCCCCCGGCTCGCCCATGACGAAAATATTGTAGCCGGGATGCGCCATCGCCAGGCCGAAGGCAAGCGCCTCCTCCGCCCGCTCCTGCCCGAGGGCGAAGGAAAGCGGTTCCAGTTCGGCGGTGCTGGCAAAACCCGGCGGCGCGGGAAAAGCGAGACGGCGCAGGATCGCGGGCGGCAGCGGGGATGCCGATGACGTGGGGGACATGGGGGACATGGAAAAATCGGCTTCGGGCATGGTTCTACATCAACACGATATCATATTGTTCGGGCGCGTAGCTTGTCTCCGCCTGCAAGGAAACGGGCTTGCCGATTTCATCGGAAAGCAGGGCCAGCGCCTGCGATTCTTCTTCCTGTAGCAAATCGATGATCGTCGGCCCCGCCAGCACGCGATATTCCCGGGCGTCGAACTGCCGCGCCTCGCGCAACAGTTCGCGGAGAATCTCGTAGGCCATGGTGCGCGCCGTCTTCACCTCGCCCCGTCCGCCGCAGGTCGGGCAGGGTTCGCAGAGGATATGCTGGAGGGATTCACGGGTGCGCTTGCGGGTCATCTCCACCAGCCCCAGGGCGGTGAAGCCATTGACCGTCAGGCGCGTGTGGTCGCGCGCCAGCGCCTTGTTGAACTCGGCCAGCACGGCCTTCCGGTGCTCGGGATTTTCCATGTCGATGAAGTCGACGATGATGATCCCGCCCAGGTTTCTCAGGCGCAATTGCCGGGCGATGGCCTGCGCCGCCTCCAGGTTGGTCTTGAAGATGGTATCGTCGAAATTGCGTATGCCGACGAAGCCGCCGGTATTCACGTCGATCGTCGTCATCGCCTCGTTCTGGTCGAGGATCAGGTAGCCGCCGGACTTCAGATCGACGCGGCGGGCGAGCGCCCTTTCGATCTCTTCCTCCACGCCGTACAGGTCGAACAGCGGGCGCTGGCTGCTGTAAGGCTCCAGGAGCGGCAGCACCGCCGGGGTGTATTCCGTGGCGAAGGTCCGCAGGCGCTGGAAATCCGGCAAGGAGTCGATCACGATGCGGGAAGTCTCCGGATTCACGAAATCGCGCAGCACCCGCTGCGCCAGGTTGAGTTCGTGATAAAGCGGCGCGGGCGCGCCCGCCGTCGCCGCCCGTTCGCGGATGTCGCGCCAGAGCCGCCGCAGGTAGGCGATGTCGTTGGTCAATTCCTCGTCGGTGGCGCTTTCCGCCACGGTGCGCACGATGAATCCCCCCTCTTCGTCCTCCGGCACCAGCGCGGTGAGCCGCATGCGCAGGGATTCCCGCCCCGCCTCGTCCTCGATGCGCTGGGAAATGCCGATATGCTTTTCCTGCGGCAGGTAGACCAGCATCCGGCCCGCCAGGGAAATCTGCGTGGACAGGCGCGCGCCCTTGCTGCCCAGCGGGTCCTTGATGACCTGCACCATCAGGCTCTGCCCTTCGGCAAGCGTCCGCTCGATCGGCTTCTCCCGCTCGCCCGCCTCGCGCAACTGCCAGATATCCGCCACATGCAGGAAAGCCGTGCGCTCCAGTCCCACGTCGATAAACGCCGACTGCATCCCCGGCAGGATGCGGCTCACCCGCCCCTGGTAGATATTCCCCACCAGCCCCCGGTTGGCGGTGCGCTCGATGTGCAACTCCTGCACGACCCCCTGCGCCAGCACCGCGACACGGGTTTCCTGCGGCGCGAAATTGATCAGAATGGATTCGGTCATGATGACAAGCCAAAAAATTTTGCCGATTCTACCTTATCGGCGAA
>JAITDH010000002.1 GCA_031282665.1 Zoogloeaceae bacterium
CCGAAAATGGAGATCAAGCCGCCCGCGGCACGGGCCCAGAGGATGTGGCGGCGCATCAGGAAGCGTCCCAGGAGAAGGCCGGCGATGTGGATCGAGGCGGTGCCGAGCACCATGCCGGCGAGCGCCGCGGCGACGGGTTGCGCCTCGGCCAGTTCGGTGCCATGCGCCGCGCCATGGAACAGGGCAAACGCGCCAACCAGCCCGGCGCAGACCGCCAGCGGCAATTTCGCCTGCGTTGCCAGCAGAAGGCCGATGATGAAGAGCGAGGCGGCGATCATCGGTTCTACCGCCGGAAACGCGACGCCCGCCATGCCGGACAGCGCGCCGATCAACAGGAGGCTGGCGAAGGAAAGCGGCGCGACCCAGATGTGTCGGGTAGTCATCGCGCTCCAGATGCCGACGGCCAACATGGCCGCCAGATGGTCGGGCCCGGTGAGCGGATGCAGGAATCCCGCCACGAATCCCAACGGTTCTTCCGCATGTCCGACATGCGCGAAAACGGGAGCGGACAGCAGGGCAAGTACGACGAAGACAAAGGGCTTGGGGCATTTCAAGGACATGTTATTTTCTCCTGGGGTCGATGAAAGAAAGACAGGCGCGAAGGATAACACGGCGTTTGTGGCTGTCGGTTTCGTAGGTTGGATAAGCTTGGATAAGCGAAGCGCAATCCGACATTTCGTAACCCACGATGCGCAGCATCGCAAATCAAACAACAGCGGCGCAAGCGCCGGTGATGGACTCGCGCTCATGATGCCAGCATTTCAACCCGCCCGCTTTGTCTTGCGGACATCACGTCAGGCGCGAAAGAGATTCTGGATACTCATCCCGTAAACTTCTTCCGGCAAGCCCCGGACGATCCGGTATGCTTCCTCGCCTGTGGGAGTCAAAGGGCTCAAGGATAGATCCAGTTCGCGGGGATAGTGTTCCAGCGAATGATCGACATTCAGGAAGGTGAACACCTGCGGTTGCAGGCGGCGGGTCGGATTGACCCGGAGCACGATGGCGACTTCTCCCGTGTTCAGTTCCACCAGCGTGCCGAGAGGATAAAAACCGACGCATTGAATGAACTGGTCGACCAGGGATTCCCGGAACCGGGTGCCGCGCAGGGCGATCAGCTTGGCAATGGCCTGTTGGGCGGTAAGTACTTCGGCATGCGGGCGTTTGCGAATGATGGCGCAATAGATGTCGATGAGGCCGGCCATTTCCGTGAACAACACCGAGGTTTCCTCGAAAGGCGACAGGAGTGTCCCGATATCCTGCAAGAGTCCGCCCACGCCCAGGTGCTCCACCTTCTGCCGGGGCAGGTCCAGGAAACGACCGAAAGCCACCAGATGCGCCAGGACATCGACCGCATGGTCGATATCGTAATCGCCGGTTGCCTTCAGGCGGCAGAGCCAGAGCACGGCGTCCAGATTGCGGCTTGCACTGTCTGTCAGTTTGCTGATGTCGATCGGGACCAGATCGATAGTCCGCTTGGCTCTCAGGCTTTCGGCATACTCCCGCAATCTCTGCTGGATGCCGTCGATGAACTGGGCAGAGTAAAGGATTTCCTCTTCCAGATTGCTGCGCAGCGTTTTGGAGTCTATCTCCGGAAGAGCGACGGAGGGATTTTCCAGCGGTTTCTGGATGGAACGCGCGATTTCCAAGAACCTCAACAACTCCTTTCTGAGATCGGACAGCGGGGCAGACGTCGAATCATCGTCGGGCAGGCCATCGCAGGCGCCCGGCTTGGAATGCAGGGGATCGACCTGTACCGTCTTGCACAGGGAGACAAGCTGCGCGATTTCCTCTTCGCTTTCGATGAGGATGCCTTGGAAAAGAAAAGGCGTTCCTTCCCACGGACGGTCCAATTCCGCCACGAACATGCCGATTTTCAGATTATTGACAGATACGGTTTTCATGAGTTCCCCACGATGCAAAGAAAATGTTGGTCAAACGTGCCGCGCCCTTCGGACAGGTCATGTCGCGGGCAAATGATGGAAAGACTGTCGGGATGGTGCTGTGCGCTGGAGGAGCGAATTGCTTCGCCGTGCCACAATGGCAAGACGCCTTGCGGACGGGAAGACAAACGGAATTTGAAATGCTGGGGAAAAGAGGTCGGCAAACCTGCCGAAAGACTTGTTGCTTGCCTGCAAAAGCATTTTGCATATTTAGATTTGTCAAGCATTTTTACACTTTTTGCGCTTGGTTGGTTTTTCGCGATTTTTGCGAATGGAACATGATGGTTGAGTTTACGCAGTCATTCGACGATACGCAATACAAATTTTCTGCCCAAACAAACAACAATCTGCAAACCATTTTCAGGAAGATTGCATTGCGCAATTCCCTTCCGCTTCCGGATTCATTACGAAGTCTTTGCTGGAAGTGACGTTCCCTGCCGCCTGGGCAAAGGCTTCGACCCCGGCAATACCTTTCGATGGTGACGATGCATCCTTGAGCGCCAGCGTCTTCAGAAGCGCCCTTGATGGCGGGGAACGTAGCGTCGGTTTCGTAGGTTGGATAAGCGAAGCGCAATCCGACACTTCGTAACCCACGATGCGCAGCATCGCAAATCAAAACAACAGCGGCGCAAGCGCCGGTGATGGACGAATGTCGGATTGCGCCTACGGCTTATCCAACCTACAAAACCATACGAGTGTGAGACATGAGCGCTACCCGATGGCGGCAAACAATTCCCGTATCGCGGCTACCCGTTCTCCCAGCGTCGGGCTGTGGCGGAGGTAGGCGAGCCTGTCCTGGCCGATGAGTCTGTAGTTCCGGTCCCTCTGGATCAGGGCGATGATCCTGGCCGGGTCGAGGGAGGATTTTTCGGCGAAATCCCGGCTGAAGGTCACGCTGATCTGGTCGGCGGCGGCTTCCAGTTTCTGCACGCCATAGGGCGCGATGAAAAGTCGCAGGCGGTGCGTGGCGATCAACGCTTCGCCCTGCGGCGGCAGGGCGCCGAAGCGGTCGATCAGTTCTTCCTGCATGGCGTCGATGTCTTCCGCGTCGTCGCAACTGGCCAACCGTTTGTAGAGATTCAGGCGCTCGTGCACGTCCGGGCAATAGGCGTCCGGCAAAAGGGCCGGCATGTGCAGGTTGATGTCGGCAACGATGGAAAGCGGCGCCGTCAGGTCCGCTTCGGAAATTTCCGTCTTGCCCGCCCGCAGGACCGCGACGGCGCGGTTCAGCATGTCGGCGAAGGTATTGAAGCCGACTTCCTGGATTTCCCCGGATTGGTTTTCGCCCAGGACTTCGCCCGCGCCGCGGATTTCCAGGTCGTGCATGGCGAGATGGAAGCCGGAGCCGAGTTCTTCCATCGCCTGGATGGCTTCGAGGCGTTGCCGCGCCTGTTTGCTGATGCCCTCTTCCACCAACAGGTAGGCGTAGGCCTGGTGATGGGAGCGGCCGACCCGGCCGCGCAACTGGTGCAATTGCGCCAGGCCGAATTTGTCCGCGCGATGGATGAGGATGGTGTTGGCGTGCGGGTTGTCGATGCCGGTTTCGATGATGGTGGTGCATAAAAGCAGATTGGCCCGCTGGCTGATGAAGTCGCGCATGACACGCTCCAGTTCCCGCTCGTGCATTTGCCCGTGCCCGACAACGATGCGCGCTTCCGGCACCAGTTGGGCAAGCCTGTCGCGCATATGCTCGATGCTGGCGACTTCGTTGTGCAGGAAATAGACCTGCCCGCCGCGCCTCAGTTCGCGCAGGATGGCCTCGCGGATGATGCCGCTGGAGGAGCGGGCGACGAAGGTCTTGATGGCGAGCCGCTTTTGCGGCGCGGTGGCGATCACGGAAAAATCGCGCAGACCTTCGAGGCTCATGGCCAGGGTGCGCGGTATCGGCGTGGCGGTGAGGGTCAGGACATCGACTTCGGCGCGCAGCGCTTTCAGGGCTTCTTTCTGGCGCACGCCGAAGCGGTGTTCTTCGTCGATCACCACCAGCCCCAGGCGGGCGAATCGCACTTCCTTGCCGATCAGTTTGTGCGTGCCGATGACGATATCGATCCTGCCCGTGGCAAGTTCTTCCAGCGCCCGCGAGGATTCCTTCGCGCTCTTGAAGCGGGAGAGTTCCGCCACGCGCACCGGCCAGTCGGCAAAACGATCGGAAAAGGTCCGGAAATGCTGCTCGCAGAGCAGCGTGGTCGGACACAGCACCGCCACCTGCTTTCCTCCGGAGACGGCGGCGAAGACGGCGCGCAGCGCGACTTCCGTCTTCCCGAATCCCACGTCGCCGCAGATCAGCCTGTCCATGGGCTTGCCGGATTGCATGTCGGCGAGCACGGCGGCGATGGCGGCGGTCTGATCCACGGTCTCTTCGAAGCCGAAACCCGTGGCGAAGGTTTCGATATCCGCCTCGTCGAACGCAAAGGCATGTCCCTGCCGCGCGATGCGGCGGGCATACAGGGCGAGCAGTTCCGCCGCCGTGTCCCGCGCTTGCAGCGCCGCTTTCATGCGCGCCTTTTCCCATTGCCCGGAACCCAGGGTATGCAGCGGCGCGCTTTCCGGATTCGCGCCCGAGTAGCGGGAAATGAGGTGCAACTGCGCGACCGGGACGAACAGCTTGGCGTCGCGCGCGTAATGGATTTCCAGGAATTCCACCGGCCCTTCGCCGGTTTCCACGTGGGTCAGGCCCATGTAGCGCCCGATGCCGTGCGATTCATGCACAACCGGATCGCCGACCTTGAGTTCGGCCAGATCCTTCAGCCAGTTGTCCAGGCCCGTCTTTTTCCGTTGCCTGGCCGAAAGGCGCGGACGGTCGACGTACAGCTCGCTTTCGCTGATGAGCGCGAAACGCTCGTCCAGCAACATCCCGGCATAGAGGGGAGCAATGGAGAGCGCAGCTTTTTCGCCGCTGGCGAGAAAGGCCGCGAAATCGTCGCTGAACGGCAGGCCCAGCCCATGGGCGGCGAACAATTGCGCCAGTGTCTCCCGGCGACCGGAGGATTCGGCCACGATCAGCGCCCGCCCCGGAAAAGCCGCGAGGAAGTTCTTCAACGCAGAGAGCGGATCTTCCGCGCGCCGGTCGATGGCGACGGGGAGCGCCGGGACATCCTTGGCTTCCTTGGCATCCTTTGTTTCCGCTGCCCGCGTGACCTGCACCCTCCCCCGCTCTTTCGCGCAGAGAAAGAATTCTTCCGAAGAAAGGAAGAGGGCTTCCGGCGGCAGGAGCGGCTGTCCCTTGTTGGCGGGATCGTCGCGCAGCATGTCGTAACGGGAGCGGGTTTCACGCCAGAAGGTCTCCAGCGCCAGCGATACATCGCCATGCGTCGCCAGGATGGCGTTCTCCGGCAGGTAATCGAAGAAGGTCGCCGTCTGGGCGAAGAAAAGCGGCAGGAAATATTCGATCCCCGCGCTGGCGATACCGACGGAGACATCCTTGTACACCCGGCTTTTCCCCGGATCGCCCTCGAACATTTCGCGGAATTTCTGGCGAAAGGTCGCCCTCCCCCGCTCATCCAGCGGGAATTCGCGCGCCGGCAGCAGGCGCACCGCTTCCACCGGGTACAGGGTGCGCTGGCTTTCCACGTCGAAGGCGCGGATGGATTCGATTTCGTCGTCGAACAGGTCGATGCGATAGGGCGTCGCCTCGCCCATCGGGTAGAGGTCGAAGAGGGAGCCGCGCACGGCGAATTCTCCCGGCGCGGCCACCTGCGTGACATGCGAATAACCGGCCAGCGCCAGTTGGGCGCGGAAACGCTCGACGTCGAATTTTTCCCCCTTCGCGAAGGAAAAGGCATAGGCCGCCAGGAAGGAAGGCGGCAACAGGCGCGTCGCCGCGGTCGTCGCCGGAGCGAGCAGGATCTGGCAATTTCCCTGCGCCATGGCCCACAAGGTCGACAGGCGCTCGGAAACCAGATCCTGATGCGGCGAGAAATTGTCGTAAGGCAGCGTTTCCCAGTCCGGCAGCAGATGCACGCGCAATGCCGGGGCGAACCAGGCTATTTCTTCCAGCAGACGCCGCGCGTCCTGCGCATTCGCCGTCACCACGGCCAGCATCTTCCCTTCCGCCATGCCCGCCGCGCTTTCCGCCAGCAGGAAGGCATCCTGGCATCCGGCCTGGACGTTCCATTCCACCTTGCGCCCGGAAAGCGGCAAGGGGCAGGCGGCCAGGAACGGGGAGAACAGGGAGGACGCTTCTTTCATATTTCATCCGGATTGAATGGTTCGCGCGCGGGAATTTCCAGTTCCGGCGCGTAGGAAGGCCCCTGGAAATAAAGGCCGTCGGGGGAAAAGGTAGGCGCGGCAAGGGTGCGGTCGCGGCTTGCCAGGATTTCGCGCAGGCGTTCCGGGTTCCAGGCGCCCTTGCCCACATAGACCAGTGAGCCGACCAGGTTGCGCACCATGTGGTGCAGGAAGGCGTTGGCCTCGAAGTCGAAGATGAAGAAATCGCCGGACTTTCGTATTTCGACATGGGTCATGCGCCGGACCGGATTTTTGGCCTGGCATTCCGCCGCGCGAAAGGCGGAAAAATCGTGTTCGCCGAGGAGGCAGGGAAGCGCCTCCCGCATGGCGGCCAGCGAGAGGGGCGAATGCAACCACCCTGCCCTGCCCGCCCATAAAGCGGGCCGTTCCCCGCGATTCAGGAGCAGATAACGATAGCGGCGGCGGCAGGCGGAATAGCGGGCGTGGAAATCGCTCCCGACCTCCTTGCTCCAGCGCACGACGACGGAAGAGGGAAGAAAGCGGTTGACCCCGCGCACCCAAGCGCTGGCGGGACGCTCCGCCGCGGTATCGAAATGGACGACCTGGCCGCTGGCATGGACGCCAGCGTCCGTCCGCCCGGCGCAGACGACACCGACCGGATGCCCGGCAATGCGCGCCAGCGCTTCTTCCAGCGCCGCCTGCACACTGGCATGTCCTTTTTGCCGCTGCCAGCCGTGGAAAGAGCGTCCGTCATATTCCAGGCCCAAGGCGATGCGCCTCATCCAAGGACTCCGGCACAGAGGACGAGCATCGCGCCGACAAGGAACAGGGTATCCCGGCCGCGCCAGAAAGGCAGGGAGATACACACCGGCATGGGAGATCCGGCTTCCTCTTCGCTTTCTTCCAGCCAGGCTTTCCAGGACTGCCAGGACTGCCGGGACGGTTTTTCCCCTCCCTTCGTCGCGGGCGGGTTTTCCATGTATTCGAGCACCAGGGAAAGGCGCACGACGCTTTTGTCGACCGGCAGGCCGAGGACACGGCAGGGACGCAAGAGGAACCAGAGCGCGCCCATCAGGTCGTTGGGCCGCAGAGGGGCCAGCAACCAGGCCAGTATGCCAAGAAAGAGAACGAGGCGGAGGACATGCAAGGCGGCTTCCGTGACGCCTTCCTTGCCGGGCAGCCATTGCAACCATTGCGGCCAGCCGTGGGTTTCGCCGGGGACGGAATAGGCGAAGACCAGGAAAAGGGTCAGCAGCAGGAAACGGGTGCGCCGCAGGAGCCGCCACCAATGCCGTCTCGTTTCCATCCCGGCAAGCAGGCAAAAAAGCGCTATCCCGGCAAGCCAGGGCAAGGCCGCCAGTTGCATGAAGATCGCCAGCATCAACCAGAGCAGCAGGCGGGCGGCGGGATGGAGAAAAAGAAACATCGTGACGGCAAAAAAACAACGGGGGCACGAGATACTGCCGTGCCCCCGCGTGTCCTGCAAGCGTTATGGATCAACTGTTCAAGCGACGCAAGGCGGCCTCCGCCTGTTCTTTCTGATCGGCATCGCCTTCGCTGACGACCTCGTTCAACAGCTCCCTCGCGCCTTCCAGATCGCCCATTTCTTCGTAGGCCTTGGCCAGGTCGAGCTTGGTGTTGACTTCGTCGCGCAGGGATTCGTCTCCCACGCCCAGGTCGGAGGTCAGGCTCTTGACCTCTTCGTCTTCCACTTCCCTCATGGACTTCGGCGTACCGGCACCCAGGCTGAGATCGATACCGGAAAGATCCATCCCCGCCGGATTCCCCAGGACGGTGGATTCCGTCAACTGGACGTCGAAATCCAGATCGTCATCCGGCTCGATGGAGCTTATATCGCCAGTGTCGATGATGGTCGGCGTATCCAGCGTATCCGCGAAATTCGCTTCCGTATCCTGGCCGATTTCTTCCCGGGCGGTCACGGAGGTGGAGAATCCCTTGTCGGGAGGATTGACGACGGTAGTCGCCATTTCAGACAGGGTATCCAGATCGGACACATCGGGATTGACCACGGTTTCCGCCGAGCTGAAGCCCTGCGTGGTGACCTGATCCTTCACCGTTTCACCGCCGAAGGCAAAACCGGTTCCGCTTTCCCGTGCGAACGACCTGGATTCGGGAACAGGTTCAGGTTTGGGCGCAGACTTGGGCTCAGGTTTGGGTTCAGGCTCCGGCTCCATCCGATCGAGATCGAAGTCGAGGTCGCTATCGGTCGGCTTGGGCGATGCCTCTTCACGCGACATATGATCGAGATCGAAATCGAGATCGCTGTCGGTCGGCTTGAGCGACGCGCCTTCATGCAACATCTGCAGGAGCGGATCATCGGACGCGACATGCTCCGGAATGATCTGGTCCGCAGCGGTTGGATTGGTGGTTACGGCGCGGATGTAATCGCTATCCGTCAATCCCTTGCCCATCGGTTCCGGCTCGGCAGGCGGCGCTTCCTCGACCGGCAGGGCCTTCAAGGCGTCGTCTATGAATGCCCGGGTGTCGATGCCAACCCCCTTGCCGCCATAAAGCGGATTGTCGGGATCCAGCGCCTGGCCCATTTCGATGACCTTTTCCCAGTCGGGCCCCTGCCCATTGGTCTGGGCATACAGCTCGCTGGCCATGGTCTCGAATTCCTTGAAGCTCTTTCTATTGGCATAGATTTCGAGGAGCTTGACGCGGATGGCGAGACGTTCGGGCGCTTTCGGCAAGGCATCGAGCAACAATTCCTCGGCCTGCGCATCGCGTCCATAGGCCATGTATACATCGGCTTCTTCCACCGGATCCACTTCATCGGTGCCGATGCTGTCCGGCAGGGACTGGCTCAATTCGGAAGGCGGCGCGGCCGTGCTGCCCGTGTCGATCGTCTGTCCCACGGTATTCTGGAAGATGGAATTCACCCCTTCCCCGGGCGCGGTGCTGGCACCGGAGAGCGCGCTCAATCCGCCGGTAACGCTGACCGGCTCTTCCGAGAATCCCTCTTCTTCCTCCACCCGGCGGCGGCGAACGAAGACAAAGGCACCCACGCCGACGACCAGCAAGACCGCCAGGCCGCCCAGCCAGGGCAATATCCCCATGCCCTCTTCTTCCGTTCCTTCCGGCGAATCCAGGCCCGGCACCGGCTTGCTGGTTTCCGGGGGCG
>JAITDH010000106.1 GCA_031282665.1 Zoogloeaceae bacterium
TCGCGCACCCCGGTGCCGTCCGGCGTCGGGTAATCGTCGCCGAATACCTGCACTTCCCGCAGTTTCCCGGCGGCAACCTGCGCGATGTAAGGCATCAGATTGTTGGGGACGCCGGCGGGATTTTCCCCGATCAGGCCGCTCGCGTGCGCGCCGACCGGGTTGAAATACCTGAGACAGACGATGCGCCAGGCCGGGTCGGCTCCGGCGACATCCCGCAGGATTTCTTCGCAGAAGAGCTTCGTGCGGCCATAGGGATTGGTCACGCGCAGGGGATGGGCTTCATCCAGCGGCAGGTATTGCGGTTCGCCATACACGGTCGCGCTGCTGGAAAAGACCAGCGTTTTCACCTTTGCTTCCCGCATGGCCGCGAGAAGATGGAGGGTGCCTTCCACATTGTTGGCGTAATACTCGAGCGGTTTTTCCGCCGATTCCCCCACCGCTTTCAATCCCGCGAAATGGATGACCGCGTCGATCGCCCGTTCGCGCAGGCAACGCAGCATCGTGTGCCGCTCGCGGATGTCCGCCTGGACGAAAACGGGCGTCCGCCCGCCGATCCGCCCGATGCGCGCGGCCACGTCGGCGCTGCTGTTGCACAGGTTGTCGTACAGCACGACCTCGTGCCCGGCTTCGAGCAGGGCAACCGCCGTATGGCTGCCGATATAGCCCATGCCTCCGGCAAGCAGGACGTTCATGGCGATTCCTCCTTTCTGTCATGCGCGCCTTGCACGCTTTCCACGAACTGCCGGGCATGCAGGCGGGCGTAATGGCCGTTCCGGGCGAGTAGTTCGGCATGCGTGCCGCGTTCGACGATGCGCCCTTCGTCCATGACCAGGATCTGGTCGGCGCGCTCTATGGTGGAAAGGCGGTGCGCGATGACCAGGGTGCTGCGTCCCTGCATGACCTTTTCCAGCGCGGCCTGGATGTGGCTTTCGCTTTCCGTGTCCAATGCCGAGGTTGCTTCGTCGAGGATCAGCAGCGGCGCGTCCTTCAAAAGGGCGCGGGCGATGGCGATGCGTTGCCGCTGGCCGCCGGAAAGCATGACGCCGTTTTCGCCCACCTCGGTCTCGAAACCCTGCGGCAGGCGGTCGATGAATTCGCGGGCATAGGCGTCCGCCGCCGCCTTTTCCACCTCCGCGCGCGATTTTTCCGCCAGATCGCCATAGGCGATGTTGTTGAGCACCGTGTCGTTGAACAGCGTCACCTGCTGCGTCACCAGCGCCATATGGCGGCGCAGGTTGCGGAGGGAAAAATCCTCGATGGGAATGCCGTCGAGCAGGATCTGTCCTTCCGCATGCGGGTAGAAGCGGGGAATCAGGTTGGCGAGCGTCGATTTGCCGCTGCCGGAACGGCCGACCAGGGCGACCATCTGGCCAGGCTCGATGGTGAAATCGACCTGTTCCAGCACCGGCCTTTCGCCGCCGGGATAGGTGAAGCGCAGGTTTTTCACTTCCAGCCGGCCTTCGACGCGCGCGCGCTCGATGTGGCCGTGGTCGGGTTCCGGCGCTTCGTCGAATTGCTCGAAAATGCTCTGCGCGCCCGCAATGCCGCGCTGGATCGTGGAGCTGATTTCGGAAAGCTGGCGGATGGGTTTGGGCAGCATGCCCGCCGCCGTGATATAGGCGACGAGATCGCCGCTGGAGGCATCGCCGCGCAGCCACAGGACCAGGAACATCAAGGCCGCCATGGCGGAATAGATCACCAGTTGCAGCATGGGCGTGTAGATGGCGCCGGTGCGCACCATGCGCAACTGGCGCGTGCAATTGTTCTGGTTGGCCTGGGAAAAGCGCTGCTTTTCATAGGTCTCGCCGCCGAAGCCGCGCACCACCCGGTATCCCTGGATGGTCTCCGAAACGACATGCGTCAGTTCTCCCACGGCCTCCTGGATCTTGTGGCTGTGATGGCGGAATTTCCGGCTGGCGACCGTCACCATGCCGGCGATCAGGGGCAGGATCGCCAGCATGGTGAGGGTGAGCTTCCAGTTCATCCAGAGCAGATAGGCGAAAAGGAAGATGACCGACAGCCCTTCGCGGATCGCCACCTTGACCGCGTCGGTCACCGCTCCGGTCACCATGGTGACGTTGTAGGTGATGCGGGAAATCAGGTGGCCGGAATTGTGGCGGTCGAAATAAAGGTTGGGCAGGACGAGCAGGCTTTCGAACAGGCCGCCGCGCAAATCCCGGATCAGCCCCAGGGAAACGCGGGCAAGGAAGAAATTGCCCAGGAAGGTCCCGATCCCCTGCCAGAGGGCAATGGCGATGATGAGGAGCGGCACGGCATGCAGCAGGGACAATTCCCTGAGCCACGCGACATTCCAATCGGGAAAAAGCGCCGCCTCCGGATTGGCCAGCCCATCGACGAAATATTTCAGCATCCCCGCCAGCATCGGCTGCGCCGAGGAAAACATCAGGAACCCGACGATGCTGAGGCAAAACAAGCCCCAGTAAGGCCGCATATGGGCCAATAGGCGTAGATAAATCTGCAAACCGGAATCCTGGCGACGGGACATGAAGACGACACTCGGCAAAAGAGAGGCAATATAACAGAGGACAGAGGGCTGAGGACAGGAGGCAGAGCGCGGCGATGCAATTAAAAGTAAAGGATGTCAAGGTGATATTTGCACCGTTTATCTGGGTGCAATCCAAAGTTTTCCGCCAGCCGTATCGAAATCAACCACGAAACC
>JAITDH010000149.1 GCA_031282665.1 Zoogloeaceae bacterium
TGGGGACTATAACATGCCGCCATCCGATTGCCTCCTCTTGCCTCCCGTCCGGGTGCAATCCGAAGTGAAGAAAACCCGTGCGTTTGGCCTCCAAACATGTCGTTGCGTGGCGCGTAGCGACGCGGTTTCGCAGGTTGGGTAGGTTGGATGGAGCCGAAGGCGTAATCCGACATTCGTTCATCACCGGCGCTTGCGCCGCTGTTTTTGAATTTGCGATGCTGCGCATCGTGGGATACGAATGTCGGATTACGCCTTCGGCTTATCCAACCTACAAAACCGACGCCACTTCCCTTCCGTCCAAAGCAGCCCCTTGAAATCCCGCGTCTCATCCCCATTTCCCTCCCTATCTTTTTTGATCGACGGAGAACCTCATGAGCAGCAAGGAAACGCTGGGCTTTCAGGCCGAAGTGAAGCAGCTTTTGCATTTGATGATCCATTCGCTCTACAGCAACAAGGAAATCTTCCTGCGCGAACTCATTTCCAACGCTTCCGACGCCTGCGACAAGTTGCGCTTCGAAGCCCTGAACAACGCCGCGCTCTATGGCGACGACGGCGATCTGAAAATCCGCGTCGCCTTCGACCCGGAAGCCCGCACCATCAGCATCACCGACAACGGCATCGGCCTTTCCCGTGAGGAGGCCATCGCGCATCTGGGCACCATCGCCAAGTCCGGGACGCAGGAATTTTTCAAGTCGCTCACCGGCGACCAGGCGAAGGACGCGCATCTGATCGGGCAGTTCGGCGTCGGCTTTTATTCTTCCTTCATCGTCGCGGACAGGGTCACGGTCCGTTCGCGCCGCGCCGGGCTGCCGGCCAATCAGGCGGTGTGCTGGGAATCCGGCGGGGAAGGCGATTTTTCCGTGGAGATGATCGAGAAGGATACGCGCGGCACGGAGGTCACCCTGCATCTGCGCGACGGCGAGGATGAGTTCTTGAACGCCTGGCGGTTGAAATCCATCATTCGCAAGTATTCCGATCACATCACGCTGCCGATCCTGATGGCGGGCGAGAAATGGGACGAGGAAAAGAAGGAACAGGTGCCGAGCGGCGAGGACGAAACCATCAACCAGGCTAGCGCCCTATGGACGCGGGCTAAGTCCGAGATCAGCGAGGAACAGTACCGGGAATTCTACAAGCATGTCGCGCACGACTTCGAGGACCCGCTCGCCTGGGTGCATACCCGGGTCGAGGGGAAACAGGAATATACGCAACTGCTCTACATCCCTTCCCGCGCCCCCTTCGATCTCTGGGAGCGCCACGCCCGCCACGGCGTCAAGCTCTATGTCCGGCGCGTGTTCATCATGGACGACGCCGAGAAGCTCATGCCGCTCTATCTGCGCTTCGTGCGCGGGGTGGTGGATTCCGCCGACCTGCCGCTGAACGTTTCGCGCGAGATATTGCAGGAATCGAAGGACATCGAGGCCATCAGGAACGGCTGCGCGCGCAAGGTGCTTTCCCTGCTGGAAAGTCTCGCGGAAAGCGAGGAGGCGGCGGAAAGGGAAAAATACACGAAGTTCTGGGGCGACTTCGGCAAGGTGCTGAAGGAGGGGGTCGGCGAGGATTTCGCCAACAAGGAGAAAATCGCCAGCCTGCTGCGCTTTGCCTCGACGCACGCGGACACGCCGGATGAAAGCGTGTCGCTCAAGGATTACATCGCCCGCATGAAGGAAGGGCAGGAAAAAATCTACTACGTGACGGCGGAAACCTTCAAGGCCGCGCAGAACAGCCCGCATCTGGAAATTTTCCGGAAGAAAGGGATCGAGGTGCTGCTCCTCTCCGACCGGGTGGATGAATGGGTGGTCGGGCATCTGACCGAATTCGACGGCAAGCCCCTGCAATCCGTCGCCAAGGGCGGGCTGGATCTGGGCAAGCTGGAAGATGAGGCCGAAAAGAAGGAAAGCGAGAAAGCCGCCGACGAATTCAAGCCGCTCGTCGAGAAGGTGAAGAAGGCGCTCGGCGAGCGGGTGAAGGATGTGCGCGTCACCCATCGCCTGACCGATTCGCCGTCCTGCCTGGTGACGGAGGATTTCGACATGTCCGGCAACCTGGCGCGGCTGCTGAAGGCCGCCGGCCAGGAAGCGCCGAATGTGCGCCCCATCCTGGAAATCAACCCTGCCCATCCGGCGGTGCAGCGCCTGAAGCAGGAGGAAACCCGCTTCGACGATTGGGCTTCCCTCCTCTTCGAGCAGGCCACCTTGGCCGAGGGCGGGCAACTGGATGACCCGGCAGGGTTCGTGAAACGCATCAACGACCTGATGCTGGCGTTGTCGAAGTGAGACGAGTGAACAAAGACATGTCGAGGTTCTTGCGCGGGCTGTTCGCCGGGGCCGGGTTGCTGGCAATGCTGACCTTGCCGGCCTGCGGGCCGGTGGAGGATACGCGCCCGGGCCGGCCTGTCGCGCATCGCCAGGAGGCGTTCCGGGAAATCCTGCGGGCTTTCGAGCCCATGGGCATCCAGTTGCGCACGGAAAGTTTCGAAGCGGAAGCCTTTCTCCGCCACGCCACGAAACTCGAAGCCGTCAAGGAAGCGCCCTGGAGCTATTTCGGCGCGGATACGCAGTATCCCCCCAGCCAGTCGAAGGACAGGCTGTGGCAGGAGAAGGAACGCTTCGAGGCGCTACGCGACGCGTTCCTGCGTGCTGTGACGGACCTGCGCGAGGCCGCGCAAAGCCGCGAGGAAGGAAAGGCGCGGGCCGCTTGGCAGACCGTGGAAACGACCTGCCGCGACTGCCACAAGCCTTACAAGTATTAGAGCGTTTTGGGTACGCCCCATGAAAAACCCCGCCGGTGAGGCGGGGTTTTTGCATCAAGCCCCTGGCTTATTTCAGGGTGAGAATCCACTTGACCAGTTTTTCGGCTTCGGCCTGGCTTACCGTAGCCTTGTTCGGCGTCATGGGAACCGAGCCCCAGACACCCGAGCCGCCATTGAGCACCTTTTCGACCAGCGCGGGTACGTCGGAAGCCTTATACTTGGCGGCCACTTCCTTGTAGGCGGGGCCAATCAGTTTCTTGTCGATGGCATGGCAGGTAGTGCAGTTTTTCGCCTTTGCCAACGCTTCATCGGCGCTAGCCTGGGCAGAGACGAAAAGACCAGCCGAGACCATCACGGCGATTGCGAGGGTTTTCTTCATTATCCTTACTCCGAGTATGTTGAACAGCGAAAGCGATGTTAATTCAGAAGCGATGGTTTGCAAATACTCTTGCACGAACTAACGCCCATTCCATGTCACTCTCGTGGGTTTTTCCAAACAGAAGACAGGACAGCCGCTGGCGCGGCCGTTGGAATCAGGGTTCAGGAATCGGAAAAAACTGCCAACCGCGACGGCAGCTTTGCGACACAGGCCGACCGGCACGTTCGCTGGGCAGAACATCACCGACAAAGGCTATTGGACCCGTCGATTTCTGACGGAAAGGCCGTGCCAGCGGTCGTTCTGTCTTCCGTCTTCCGACTCTCTCCCAAGGCCACGACCGGATCCCGTCCGGCAAGACGATACGCCCCTCTGATCCCTGAAAACCGTGGCAATCCAGGCACATGCCCTCGGACATGTTGATGTTGGACTGGCGCAGCCCACCACCTTCCGGCCTGGAAGGGGTTATCTGATTCCTGATTCCTGATTCCTGATTCCTGGCCCCCGATCCCCGCCCCTGACCTCCTCCGCCAGCCGCTGGAAAAGTTCGAGGCGCGCGGGGGGCAGGGCGCCTGCGCTGGCCGCAGCCGAGAGGGCGCAGCCGGGTTCTTGCCGGTGGCGGCAGTTGCGGAAGCGGCAATGGCCGAGATAGGGATGGAATTCCGGGAAGGCGGCTTCCAGGTCGGCAAGGCTCAGATGGGCGATGCCGAATTCCTGCAGGCCGGGGGAGTCGATCAGGCATCCGGCGTCCGTACTGCCCGCCAGACGATACAGGCAGGCGCTCGTCGTGGTGTGTTTGCCGGAATCGAGCGCGGTGGAGATTTCCCCGGTCGCGGCCCGCGCCCAGGGCAGGAGGGCGTTGATCAGGGTGGATTTGCCCATGCCCGACTGTCCGGCGAGCAGGGTGGTTTTCCCGGCGAGATAGGGGGCGAGCAGGGCGGCCGTGGGTTCCGCTTCGCGGGCGGCGATTTCCAGTATCACGGCGCCCGTTTCCCGCAGGGAGGCGAGGCTTTCCCGGGCGGCGGGCAGGCGGTCGGCCAGGTCGCGCTTGTTGAGCAGGATCAGGCTTTCGATGCCTTGCTGGCGCGCGGCAATGCGGCAACGTTCCAGCAGGTCGGTGGAGAAAGCGGGCATGGCGGCAACCACCAGCAGCACCTGGTCGACATTGGCGGCGATGAGTTTCTGCCGGAAGGCGTTGCTGCGGTAGAAGAGATTTTTCCGCTCTGCCACGCTTTCGATGACGCCCTGTCTTGCCTGGCCTGTCTTTTCTTCCCTCACCCGCACCCGATCGCCGCAGACGGCTTCGCTCTTCTTGCCGCGCGTGCAGCAGGGCAGGATTTCCCCGTTTTCCAGTTCGATCCGGTATTGCCGCCCATAGGCGGCGACGACGAGGCCGGCAAGGAGATCAGACGGCATGCATGGCCTTGTCGGTGCCGGAGGACGGGGAATCCAGGAGACGGGCGATGCGTTCCATGGCCGGGGGATGGGAATCGTAGAAGCGGGAATGCAGGGGGTCGGGCGTCAGGGTGGAGGCATTGTCCTCGTAGAGTTTGACCAGGGCTTCCGCCAGTTCCGCGGCGGAACTCGTTTTTACGGCGTAGGCGTCCGCCTGGAATTCGTCGCGCCGGGAGAGATAGCTGGACAGGGGGGTGAAGAAAAAGGCAAACAGGGGCACGACCAGGATGAACAGGATCAGGGCCAGGGCCGTGTCGCCGGCCAGAGCGGGTGCGACGCCCAGCGCCGCGAAGAACCAGGGGGCGTGCGTGAGGGCGCCGAGCAGGGCGAGAAAGGCCAGGGAAAGCAGGAAAACGCCCAGCATGCGCTTGAGGATGTGGCGATGATGGAAATGGCCCAGTTCGTGCGCCAGCACGGCTTCGATCTGGGCGGGGGTGAGGCGCTCGATCAGGGTATCGAAGAAAACGATCCGGCGCGCCTTGCCGAAGCCGGTGAAGTAGGCGTTGCCGTGGCTGGAGCGACGCGAGCCGTCCATGACGAAAATATCGCGCGCGCTGAAATGGCAGCGTTCGAGCAGGCCCTCGATTCGCTCCCGGACTTCCCCGGCGGCCAGCGGCGTGAAGCGGTTGAACCAGGGCGCGATCCAGAGCGGATAGACGAGCATGAGCAGGAAATTGAACCCCGTCCACAAAAGCCAGACATGCAGCCACCAGAAATCGCCGGCCACCCGCATCAGCCAGAGCGCCGCGACGAGGATGGGCAGGCCGAGGAGCAGGGCAAGCAGCCATTGTTTCAGCAGGTCGACGCAGAAAAGTTTCGGCGTCACGCGGTTGAAGCCGAAGCGCGCTTCCAGGCCGAAACTTTCATAGATGTCCAGCGGCAGGTCGATGATGGCGGAGATGAAGACGACGCTGACGATCAGCGCGACGCCGCGGGGAATGCCGTCCAGGTGGCCGTCCCAGAAACCATGCAGCAGCATCAGTCCGCCGCCCCAGGTGAAAACGAGGAAGAGGATGGTATCCAGCGCCAGCCGGATTTGCCCGAGCGTGGCCTGGGCACAGATGTAGTCGGCGGCTTTCTGGTGCGCCGCGAGGGGAACCTGGCCGGCAAAGGCGGCGGGGACGGCATGCCGATGCGCGCGGACAAATCGCTGCTGGCGCATGTTCAGCCAGAAGCGGAGGATGAAGCCGGAGACGAGCGCGAAAGCCGTCAGAATGGTAAAAATCTCTACCGTCATGCAAGCACCGTAAATGATTTGAAGATAATCATGCCGTATTCAGGTAAAGCTGTGCGAGAATAGCGGCTTTCGAGAATGAACCATTATATGGTACGCGACGCGATGAACCTCGTCTGGCTGGATATGGAAATGACTGGCCTCAAACCGGAAAGTGACCGTATCATCGAACTCGCCATCGTGGTGACGGACAGCAGCCTCGCGGTACTGGCCGAGTCGCCGGTCTGGGTCATCCACCAGACGGACGCCATATTGGACGCGATGGATGAATGGAACCAGAAGACGCATGCGCGCTCGGGTCTCATCGAGCGGGTACGCGCCTCCACCTGCGACGAAGCGCGGGCGGAAAGCGAAGCGCTCGCTTTTGTGCAACAATTCGTTGCGCAGCATGCTTCGCCGATGTGCGGCAATTCCATCTGCCAGGATCGCCGCTTCATGGCACGCTACATGCCCCGGCTCGAGGAATGGTTCCACTATCGCAACCTCGACGTCAGCACCCTGAAAGAACTTTGCAAACGTTGGCAACCTGGCGTATATAAGGGCTTTCAGAAACGCGGCGCGCATGTCGCCCTGGCAGACATTCATGAATCGATTGACGAATTGAAATATTATCGGGAACACTTCATCCGGATGTAGCTTCAAGGAGAACATAATGCAGAAAATTCGGCACACACTGATGTTGCTTTCATGTCTGGCAGTTGGCTGGCTGGGATGCGAGGACGTTCATGCGGGCGACCCCCGTCTCCAGGCGATCAGTTCCGATCCAGCCACGCTGCGCATAGCGCAGGAAGCGGGGCGCAAGGCTTCCTTTTTCTGCGTAAACTGTCATGGCGACAATGGCGTCAGCCGTCTGCCCGACGTTCCCAACCTGGCCGGACAGAACGCCGACTATGTGCTGGAGCAGACGCGCAAATTCGGTAGCGGCCAGCGCAAGGATCCCTTCATGCAGGGCCTGATCAAGGCGCTGAAGGAAGAAGAAAAGATCCAGATTTCCCTCTTCTACGCCAGCCAGAATCCGCGTCCCATGAAGACCGATCCGGTCAAGGCCGCCGCCGGCCGGCAGGTCTTCGTCAAGTATTGCGCCCGCTGCCACGGCAACCAGGGATATGGCAATGAAACCATCCCGCGCCTGGCCGGACAGCACCAGGAATACGTCATCATGTCCGTCACCCGTTACCGCGACAGGACCGGCGAACGCCAGGACCCGCTCATGTTCAGCGCCGTCGCGCCCCTGAAGGACTCGGAAATCCAGGAAGTCGCCGCCTATCTGAGCACCATGCCGTAAGCGGATGAACAAGGCTTTCACCAGGGAAAGCGCGGGCGAAGAAGACGATGACGATCTTTCTTCGCCCGTTCTGCAATTGCCGCCCGGCAGCAAGAATTACATCACCCCCGCCGGACACGCCCGCCTGCTGGCCGAACAGGAATACCTGATCCGCGAGGAGCGGCCGCGCATGGTGGAAGTCGTCGCCTGGGCCGCCAGCAACGGCGACCGTTCCGAAAACGGCGATTACCTGTATGGAAAAAAACGCCTGCGCGAAATCGACCGCCGCATCCGTTTCCTGAACAAGCGCCTGGATCGGGCGCAGATCGTCGATCCCCTCCTGCAGGGCGACAACGACCAGATTTTCTTCGGCGCCACCGTTACCCTGAGTTTCGACGACGGGCCGGAACAGAAGTTCTCGATCGTCGGCATCGACGAGGCGGACGCCTCGCGCGGGCGCATCAGTTGGATATCCCCCCTCGCCCGCACCCTCATCAAGGCCAGGGAAGGCGACTCCCTGCGCTTCCA
>JAITDH010000168.1 GCA_031282665.1 Zoogloeaceae bacterium
GGCGGCGGGACGCGGCCGTAGCGGGCGGCGCAGATGAGGCGGGCGAGGCGGGTGACGGCGGGGGCGAGGGCGGGGTGGCTTTGTTCCAGGCGCGCGGCCAGTGTCAGCGGGGTTTCCCAGGAGGGGGCGGGGATGCCCTGGCGGGCAAGGCTCTTGCAGGCGGCACGCCAGATGGCGAGCGCGGGATCGAGGCGGGGTTTGCGGCGACGCAGGACGAAAAAGGCCAGGGCGGGTATCGCCAGGATGAGGCAGGCGCTCAGGAGGAGGAGGGTCTTTTTCCAGTCGAAATCGCCCAGGCCGAGCCTGGCGAGCAGTTCCCGCTGGCGTATCGAGGTGTAGCCGAGCACCCATTGATCCCAGCGGTTGTTGAAGGCTTCCCAGCGGTAGCGCATGCTGACGAGCCAGTCGAGCGCGCGCTGGTTGGCGATGTCCAGGACGTTGGCGCCGGTTTCCGCCGAGACGCGCGCGGGATGGATGGCGGCGGTGGGGTCGATGCGGAGCCAGCCTTCCTTTTCGATCCAGATTTCCGTCCAGGCGTGCGCGGCGGACTGGCGGACGGTGAAGAAGTTGTCGATGGGGTTGTATTCGCCGCCCAGGTAGCCGGTGACGACGCGCGCGGGAGTGCCGGCGGCGCGCATCAGGGTGACGAAGGTGGCGGCGTAATGTTCGCAGAAACCCTGCCGGGTGCCGAAGAGGAAATCGTCGATGGCGTTCGCGCCGAGGAGCGGCGGCTCCAGGGTGTAGTAGAAGGGTTCGTCGTGGAAGTGGCGCAGGATGCGTTCGGCGAGTTGCCTGGGGTCGGGCGTTTCTTCCCGCCAGCGGCGCGCGAGCTCGAGCGAGCGAGGATTGTAGCCGGAGGGCAATTGCAGGTTCGTGCGCTGGAGAAAAAAGGAAAGCCCGCGCGCGTCCATCCGGTATTCGGGGTAGGAGGTGAATTCCAGCCGTGTCCGGGCGGCGATGGGGCGGGCGCTGCGCAGCAGGCCGTTGCGGGTGAAGGCGATGTTGTCGAGGCCGGAGAATTCGGTGGGCATTTCCAGCGGCAGGAGCCAGTTCCGGTTGTGCGCTTCCAGGGTGAGGACGTAGCGTATCGGCTGTCCGCGCGTTTCGATTTCCGGCGGCTGCATGAGATAGTCTTCCGTTTCCCAGGTCTGTCCGTCATAGTAGGTGAGCACCGGGCCGCGCCAGTAGAGCTGGCGGGGCGGGGGAGGGGGGTCGGCGAACTGGACGCGAAAGGCGATCTCGTTGTTGCTGGCAAGTTGGGAGAAGAAGCCTGGGCTCATCCTGCCGGAAAGACCGAGGCGGGAGCTGCTGCTGGGCACTCCCCAGAGCGGGCCTTCCACGCGGGGGAAGAGCACGTAGAGGATGAGCATCAGGGGAAGCGCCTGGAGAAGGAGGCGGGTGGCGGTTTTCAGGGTTGCCAGCAGGGGGCGGTCGGGGGCGTCGTGAACGTGCAGCAGGGCGGCGGTGACGATGAGGACGCTGGCCAGCAGCCAGAGGCCGGTGAAAAAATCCTGGCTGTAGAAATAGTGGGTGAGGAGGAGGAAATAGCCGAGGGAAATCACGATCGTGATGTCGCGTCGGCTTTTCAGTTCCGTCAGCTTCATGTTGATGAGCAGCACGAGCAGGGCGACGCAGGATTCCTGGCCGAGCGGGGAGAGGTATTGCAGGGTGATGAGGAAAGCGCCGACGAGCACCAGGGGAACCCGGATGCTCGCCCGGATGATGCGGTAGCCGCGCCGCCACCGCCAGACGACGAAGACAAGCGTCAGCAGGATGGCCGCGCCCAGCCAGCGGGGCAGATGTGGCAGATGCGGCAGGGTGGTGACGAGCGCGATGACGAGGAGCCAGGGCATTTCCCGGTGCGGCAGGTATTCGTCGGAAACGACGCCCTGCCGTTTGTCCGCCGGGGAAGAGGAGGGGAGGGCGGTGGTGGTGTTCATTCCGCACCTGCCGGGTGGTTTGTTGGATAGAGCGCCAGTGCCTTCAGGCAGCGGTGGAAATGCGCCGCGCCGCGCGCGGGCGGCAGGCGCGTGCCGGGGAGGGAAAGTCCATAATCGAAACCATTGCCTTCGGCATCGACGATCCATCCGGCCAGGATGGAAAGACGGGTTTCCACGTCGTCGCCCAGCGTTTCCAGGCGTTCCCATTCCAGCCACAACTCTTCCTGCGCGCCTCCCCCGAAGCGCTTGACGAGGAGCGGTCCCCTGCCATCGTGCCGGGCCAAGGTCTTCCAGGCGACGTGGCGCAGGGGATCGGAAGACTGCCGTTCGCGCAGGCCGATGAAATCTTCCTCGCCCGCCTCGCCGCTGCCGGAATCTCCCCTGCCGGAAGCCACGCCTGGTGGCAGGGGGGAAAAGAGCGGCTGCGGATAGACGAGGCAGCGGTTGTCCAGCCAGGGCGTCGACCAGGCGCGGAACAGGCCGAGGGGATAGCGGGTCGCCACGCTCAGGGGCGGGAGGGTGAGCCAGCCCCGGCGCGGCGCGGGCAGGGGCAGGTGGAGGAGGGCCGCCTCGCCGTCCAGGTGCAGGATATGCGTTTCCTCCGGGCGGACGCCGACGGGACATTGCCATTCCAGCGCCGGGCGCGGGCTGTCCGGGGAGGAGACGAGGAGGCGGAAGGAAGCGGTTTCCCCGGCGAAGACCGGCGCGTTTTCCTGTGTTTGCAGGACGATGTCCTGCAAATTCTTGTGGGTGTGCAGCATGGCGACGAGCGCCAGGCTGAAGAGGAGGAAAACCAGGGCGTGACCGAGCGCCAGTTGGTAATTGATGGCGCACAGCAGCATGGCGGCGAGGGTGGCGGCGTAAAGCATGCCCGCGTAGGTGGGCAGGATGTAGATGCGCTTGCGGACGAGCCGCACGGGGCCGCTTTCCGGCTGGCGCGGGCGTCGGAACAGCCGTTGGAGCGTTTGCCGGAAAGGTGACATGGGTTGTCCTGATATTGGCGCGTTTTTGTTCAAATACCGACACTCGTCATTGCGAGGGCCGCAGGCCCCAATAGGCCCCAATGACACGTAACGCTTTGCTTGAAAAAGATGATTACGGTATTTCCGCATGGGGAATGGACGCAATCATGGACGCTTTCCCGTTTGCTGGCAAGCCAGAATTCAGAAGACAGAGGCCACCATCCGGTGGGTGTCAAGTGAGTAAAAACACCCTTACGGCGGCGTAGCCGCCGTATTCTGATTGGTGCGCCCAGCATGAGACGGAGCGAGAACTTGACGCGGCCCTGACACTCGCCGAATCGCGCTACCACGTCGGAGCGGAAACGCTCATCGCCTTCCTGGATGCCCAACGCACCCTCTACGCCATCCAGAACGAAGCTGCGACGCAAGCGCCGGTGATGAACGATTGTCGGATTACGCCTTCGGCTCATCCAACCTACCCAACCGACGAAACCACAGCGCTACGCCTCGCAATGACGAGTTGCTTCTCTTCCACTTCTACCCGTATGCGTCAGAACTTCAGGTTCAGCGACATCACGACGGTGCGCGGATCGCCGAGGTAATTCTGGTTGATCCAGTAGCGCTTGTCGGCGAGGTTGTTGACGTTCAGGCGCAGTGTCAGCGGATAGCCGCCCGCGTCGATGACGTAGCGCAGGCCAGCGTCCAGCAGCGTGTAGCCCGGCATCTTGTCGGTGTTGATATTGTCGCCGTAGAACTTGCCGGTGTAGCTGATGCCGCCATTGAGCGTCAGGCCCGCAAGACCGGGAACCTGATATTCGACATAGAGCTTGGCCATCGACTCCGATACATTGGTCGGCCGCTTCCCTTCCAGTTCGGGGTTCTGTTTGTTCTCTCGCACGCGCGCGTCGAACACGGTGATGCCGCCGACCAGCGTCAGATTGCGGGTAAGCGCGCCGGTCGCGGTGAATTCCAGCCCGGTATGCACTTGCCGTCCGTCCTGCACGTAGGTGGGGCGCGTCGGATCGCGGAGATCGTAGTATTGCAGGCCCTTGTCGATCTCGAACAGAGCGCCGGTCAATAACATGCCGCCCAGCGTGGCTTTTGCGCCCAGTTCGATCTGTTTGCTGACCAGCGGTTCGAGCACGGCACCAGCGTTGGTGACTGCGTAGCCGCCGTAGGTGTCACCGGCGATGTCTCCAGCTTCGAGCGATTCTATGTAAGTCGCGTAGAAGGTAAGGTTGTCTACTGGTTTGTAGATCAGCGACAACGTTGGCGTCGAAGCGCTCTTGTGATAGCGCGTGGGAACGGCATCCGGGCCGGCCCAAGTCAACTTGTTGTCTACCGTCGAGCGGTTGATGCCGACGAGCAGGGACCAATGGCGGTTGAAGGCGATGTCGTCACCCACCATCCAACTGTTCTTGTGATAGTCCATGCGTTCCCACCTTGCTCCCTTGCCAACGACGCCCCAGACCGGCTCGGCTACGTAAGTAGGGGAATTCAGGTTAGCGCCAGTCAGTGTGGTGAAGACGCCGGAACCGTTGGCGATATAGTCGCGGCGCCAGTAGCGGGTATCGATGTGTCCCACGGTCAGCTTGTGCTCCACCGGGCCGGTGGCAAAACTGAAATCGGCGAAGGCGTCGTAGGAATTGGTCTTATATTCCTGCGGTGCGGCCAGGGACGAGGTCTGGATATAAGTGCCGTTTGGCTGGACGGTGTTGTCCGCCATGGCGTACTTGCGGATGTCCTTTTGGTCGAGGTAAGACGCCCGCATGGTCACGCGATCATTGAGCTTCCAGCGCAGGTTCACCCCCAACCGCGAGTTGTCGACATCCATGAAACTCCAAGGCTGGGACCACAGCTTCTTCGTGTCGATCGACTTTGCCGAGGGGCGTGCCACGCCTCTCGCAAGGTACCAATAGGGCTGGCGCTGGCTGCGAAAATCCCGCTTGGAGGCATCGAGCTGCAACAGGAGGTCATCGGTGATGTGCCAGTCAAAGGCCGCGCTGAGGAAGCTCTTGCGCTGTTTATAGCGGTCTACTACCGTCTCGCCGTCCTGAGTCGTCGCGTTGATTCGGTAGCCGAAACGGCCCGCAGTGTCGATCGGGCCGCCGAAATCACCGTGCAGATAAAAATTCTCGCCACCGGTGTAGCCGAGTGTGAGCGCGTTATAGCGTTCCTCGGTCGGCCGTTTGGAGACGTAGTTGATGATGCCGCCGACGTTGCCCGCACCGTACAGGAAACCCGACAAGCCGTTGAGGATTTCGACACGCTCGATGTCCTCGGTCGTCGTGCCGTGACCATTGGCCTCACGTGGTAACCCATTACGAGCCGAGGTGCTTCCCCTGAATCCGCGCTGCATGACGTAGGGATTGTCGTTTTGCAAGGTCGGCCAACTGAGTTGCGTGGTCGGATTCATCTTGAAAATCTGGTCGGGCGTCGTTGCCTGGATGTTCTCGATCAATTCGGCTGGAATCACGCTCATCGCGTAGGGCGTGTCCTGCAATTCGCGCCCTTCCCACGGGCCGACGGGGGAAATCTTCCTCGTCACGTAACCCTGTTCCGCGCTTCCGTTCCCGCGAGGCGCATTGACGGCGATTTCCGGTAACGTCACCTCATGCTCGGAGGTTCGCGCTGGCGCGGGCGCAGGGAGCGCCCGCAAGGTATAGACGCCAGCGGAGGTTTCCACCAGTTCGAGGCCGCTGCCGGCCAGCGCCGCGCGCAGGGCCTGCGCCGGGGTCAGCCGACCGCGAACGGCGGCGGC
>JAITDH010000176.1 GCA_031282665.1 Zoogloeaceae bacterium
TCGATTTTCTGCGGCGCGTTGAGCAGGAATTCCTTGGCATTCCTGGCGGCGGCATTGCACCGTTCGCGCTGGATTTCCGGCAGGATCTTGCCCGAATCGTCCAAAAACCCCACGCGCCCGTTTTTACTCGCGGACCTGCGTTTTCCGGCAGCAACAGCATCGGTTCTGTACATATCGTATCTCCTACAGCGTTGACATCTAAATGAAAATACTAGAGTAGCGCCACGATACAGATAGGGAAATAACGTTTTCGTATATCTATATTTTTATTTGAGATAAGGCGGGCAGGAGACAGGAGACAGAGGACAGAGGACAGAAAAAGTCAGCGCCCGAAGGGCGCAAGAAGGAAAAGCCCCGCGCAAATATACACACCAAGCGGCGCTACGCGCCGGTGACTTTTCTGTCTCCTGTCTCCTGATCCCTGATCCCTGACCACCAGGTCTTCGCCGCCAGCCAGAGCTTGCGCGCCGGAGGCAGGCTGATGCGCTGGTGAAGCACCTGGAAGTCCGTTGCCGCGATTTCCCGCAACAGGGTGTGGTAGGTGGCCGCCATGATGAGGCCGGGGCGCTGGGCCTTGCGGTCGCAGGCGGGGAGTTGGGCGAGGGCGCTGGCGTAGTAGGTTTCGGCGCGCTGGCGCTGGAAGCGCATCAGTTCCAGGAAATTGCCGGAATAGCGGCTTTGCAGGATGTCGGCGGCGGGGACGTCGAATCGTTGCAGTTCATCCATGGGCAGGTAGATGCGCCCCCGGCGCGCGTCCTCGCCAATGTCGCGGATGATGTTGGTCAGTTGCAGGGCGATGCCGAGATCGCGCGCGTAGGAGAGGGTCTGGCGATCCCGGTAGCCGAAGATTTCCGCGGCGGCGAGGCCGACCGCGCTGGCGACGCGGTAGCAATACAGGGAGAGACGGGCGAAATCGGGGTAGCGCGCCTCGCGCAAATCCATTTCCATGCCATCGATGATTTCCAGGAAGCGATCCTTTTCCAGGGAACAGATCTCCCTGGCCCGCAGGAGCGCCTGGCCGACCGGATGCTGCGGCGTTCCGTCATAGACGCGCCCGATTTCCTCCCGCCACCAGGCCAGCTTGATGGCCGCCAGATTCGCGTCGCTGGTTTCATCGACGATGTCGTCGACTTCGCGGCAAAAGGCGTAAAGCGCGGTGATGGCCCGCCGGCGCGCGCGCGGCAGGAAGAAGAAACTCAGGTAGAAACTGGAGCCGCTGGTGGCGGCTTTCTGCTGACAGTAAGCTTCGGGGGTCATGTTGTTTTTGCTGGCGTTTTTGTCGGCGTTTTGGAGCAAGGACGGAAAACGGCGCGGGCGGCGATCAGGAGCCAATCGCGGAAGGTCAACACCGGGCGATGGCGAAAGACATCGTAATCCGCTTCCCTCGTCTTTTCCAGGATGCGCAGCCCGCCCTGGACGGTGCAACGGATTTCCCAGGCGAGGCGGCCGGAAAGCTGGCGGACGAGGGGCGCGCCGCTTTCCATCAGGGCGCGCGTCCGCTCGACCTGGAAGGCCATCAGGGCGCGCCATTGGCTTGTCACGCGGGCGGCGCCGATATCCGCCTCGCTCACCTCGAAACGCGCCAGATCTTCCCGCGGCAGATAGACCCGTCCCTTTTGCCAGTCGATCATCACATCCTGCCAGAAATTGATCTGTTGCAAGGCGGAACAGATGGCGTCCGATTGCGCGCACATCTCCGGCGTCGGGTTCCCCCGCAGATGGAGCACCAGACGGCCGACGGGGTTGGCGGAACGGCGGCAATAGTCGAGCAGTTCCGCATAATCGGCATAGCGTTTCTTGCCCACGTCCTGCGCGAAGGCGTCGAGCAGATCGCGGAAGAGCGAAAACGGCAGCCGGTATTGCGCGATGACCGGAGCCAGCGGCTGGAACACGGGATGCGCGGAAGGCTGCCCCGCTTCCAGCCGGTCGAGCTCGGCATGAAAGGCCGCCAGCCCGGCCAGCCGTTCCTCCGGCGTCGCCTCGCCTTCATCGGCGATGTCGTCGGCGGCGCGCGCGAAGCGGTAGATCGCTTCGATCGGCGCGCGCATGGCCGGGGGAAGCAGGAAGGAAGCGACCGGGAAATTCTCGTAATGGTCGACCGGCATCCCGCGTCAGGCCGAGAGATTGTCGAGATAGCCTTCGCGTCCGCCGCCGTAGAAGAAATCGGTGCGCGGCGGATCCCACGGCAAATCCCGGGCGATACGCGTCACCAGATCGGGATTGGCGATGAAGGGAATGCCGATGCCGATGGCGTCCGCCTCGCCAGCGGCGAGGATACGGTTGCCGCTCGCCTTGTCCAGCCCCTGGTTGGCGATGAGAACGCCGCCGAAGGCTTCCCGCAGCCGCGGCCCCAGGAGACCCGGCCCCTGCGCCTCGCGGGTGAAGATGAAGGCGATCCGGCGCTCGCCGAGCGCCCGGGCGACATAGGTAAAGGTCGCCTCCGGGTTGCTGTCGCGCATGCTGTGCGAATCGGAACGGGGCGCGAGATGCACACCCACCCTGCCCGCGCCCCAGACGGCGATGGCCGCATCGGTAGCATCCAGAAGCAGGCGGGCGCGATTCTCCAGCGAACCGCCGTAGCGGTCGGTGCGCTGGTTCGTCCCGTCCTGGAGGAACTGGTCGAGCAGATAACCGTTGGCGGCGTGCAGTTCCACCCCGTCGAATCCCGCCGTCTTGGCGTTTTGCGCGGCGTTGCCGAAAGCTTCGACGATGCCGGGGATTTCCTCCGTCGCCAGCGCCCGCGGCGTGACATAGGGCCGCATCGGGCGCACGAGGCGGATATGGCCTTCCACCGCGATGGCGCTCGGCGCCACCGGCAATTCCCCAGCGAGGAAAACCGGATCGGAAACGCGCCCCACATGCCAAAGCTGCGCAAAAATCCGCCCACCCGCTGCATGCACGGCATCCGTCACCAGCCGCCACCCGGCGACCTGCTCCTCGTTCCACAGGCCCGGCACATTTGGATAACCGACGCCTTGCGGCGAAACCGGCACCCCTTCGGAAAGAATCAGCCCGGCATCCGCACGCTTGCCATAATACTCCGCCATCATGGCATTCGGCACATGCCCGGCATCCGCCCGGCAGCGTGTCATCGGCGCCATGACGATACGATTGGGCAGGAC
>JAITDH010000187.1 GCA_031282665.1 Zoogloeaceae bacterium
CTGTGCCGAAGCAGAAAAGCAGGGAAAACAGACAGGGTTTGATTGGGTTCATGTGAAGACTCCATTTGGGTTGGTGAGACAAAATGCTTCCTGCTCCGCCACCTGCCGTCCCCTCGCCACCTTGGGGAGAGATGGTTCCCCAGGCAGGGGGCGGGAGAGGGAGCCGTTCCATACGGCGCGCAAGCGCCGCAAACTTTTTCTCTGTGCAACAACATTTTTCGCAAGACAAAATATCCGGCGCTTTGCGCCGTATGGAACGGTTGCTCTCCTGGCCCTGCCGGGCCACCCTCTCCCCCCAAGGGGGCGAGGGGACGGCAAGCGGCGGTACTTCGCCTGGAGAATTATTGATGTAGCATCCTCCACTTTTAATTGCACCCCGAACATTCGTTCGCGAACAAGGCGTATCCGACATTCGTTCATCAACCTACAAAACCCAACCTACGACATCAAAGCAGGAACAAAGTCGCCAGGCCGAGGAAGATGAAGAAGCCGCCGGAGTCGGTGAGGGCGGTAATCATGACCGAGCCGCCGACGGCCGGGTCGCCGCCCAGGCGCTGGCGGAGCATGGGAATGCCGACGCCGGCCAGGGCCGCGAGCAGCAGGTTCAGGGTCATGGCGCACGTCATGACGAGGCCGAGGGAAACACTGTCGTAAAGCCACCAGGCCAGCGCGCCGAGGAGTCCGCCCCAGATCAGGCCGTTGATGAGCGCGACGCCCAGTTCCTTTTTCAGGAGCCGGCGGGTGGCGTCGGGCTTGACCTGGCCCATGGCGATGGCGCGCACGATCATGGTGATGGTCTGGTTGCCGGAATTGCCGCCGATGCCGGCGACGATGGGCATCAGCGCGGCGAGGGCCACGAGTTTTTCGATCGAGGTCTCGAACACACCGATGACGCGCGAGGCGATGAAGGCGGTGACGAGATTGACGGCGAGCCACGCCCAGCGGTTTCTCACCGAATCCCAGACGGAGGCGAAAATGTCTTCTTCTTCCCGGAGGCCGGCGTGCGCCAGTTGCTCGGCTTCCGATGCCTCGCGGATGAAATCGACCACGGCGACCAGGGTGATCCGCCCGACCACCCGGTTGCCCTCGTCGACGACCGGCGCGGAACCGAGGTTGTAGCGTTCGAAGGTCTGCGCGGCCTCTTCCGCCTTGTCTTCCGGACGAAAGCGCGCGGCGTCCTTTTTCATGACCTGCAGGACGTCCGTCTCGGGATCGTTGATGAGGAGGCTTTCCAGGGTCAGGGAGCCTTGCAGCGATCCCTCGCGGTCGACCACGAAAATTTTGTCGGTATGTTCGGGCAGTTCGTCGAAACGGCGCAGGTAGCGGAGCACGACTTCCAGGGTGACGTCTTCGCGCACCGTCACCATGTCGAAATCCATCAGGGCACCGACCGTGTCTTCCGGATAGGAAATGGCCGCCCGCAACTGCGCCTGTTCTTCCGAGGGCAGCGCCTGGAATACGTCCTCCACCACCTCCTGCGGCAGATCGGGCACCAGGTCGGCGAGTTCGTCGGTATCCAGCGATTCGGCGGCGGCGACGAGTTCGTGCCGCTCCATCGAGTCGATCAGCGTTTCCCGCACCGCGTCGGAGACTTCCAGGAGGATTTCCCCGTCCCGCTCCGCCTTGACGAGATCCCAGACCAGCAGCCGGTCCTCCAGCGGCAGGGCTTCCAGCACATAGGCCACGTCCGCCGAGTGCATATTGTCGAGCTTGTGGCGCAGCTCGTTCAGATTCTGCCGATGCACCAGATCCTCGATCCGGTCGTGATGCGGCATGTCCTGCCTATGCACCAGTTCCTCGACCAGCTTGTGGCGGGCGAGCAGATCCTCGACCTCCTGGAGGCGCTCCTGCAATTCGTCGGTATCGCTCAGTTGGTTTTCTTCGCTCATCGTAACTGGCCCTGATTGCAATCTCGCTGGAAGAAACAGGCATCGGCGCGAAGATTGAAACGCTTCCCCGCGATCTGGATTCCGGGCGCGCTCATCCGCGGATTTGCCCGGTTGCGCCGCAAGGAAAAGCGAGTAATTTTAGCATCCCTTGACGGTGCGCCGCCGATATTTTCCATGCCATGCGCCCGCCACATGGATTGCCGCAGGCTTCGTCCTTTCAATGACGAATGGGTTTCCCTCCGTTTTCTGTCTCCTGATACCTGATACCTGTCTTCTGATTCCTGTCTCCTGCCCCCCAGGCGCATTTGTGACTTTATAATTGCGCCCATTTCCCGCATCGATGAAAGACATTCCATGGGTCTGGCAGGGTTTGTCGTGCTCTATCTGGTGGTATCGGTCTGTATCGGCTTGGTGACCGTAAAATGGGTCTATACCGCCAAGGATTTCGCCGTGGCCGGGCGGCATCTGCCCTTGCCGGTGGTGACGGCGACGGTGTTCGCCACCTGGTTCGGCTCCGAGGCGATTTTCGGCGCCTCCGGGACCTTCGCGGCGGAAGGGGCGACCCTGGGCGACATCATCGCTGACCCTTTCGGCGCTTCCCTCTGCCTGATCATCGCGGGCATCTTCTTTTCCACCAAGCTCTACACGCTCAACGGGCTGACCCTGGGCGACTACTATCGCAGCCGCTACGGGCGATGGGCGGAGGTGCTGACCACGCTGTGCATCATCATCGCCTACCTGGGCTGGGTCTCGGCGCAGATCAAGGCGCTGGGCATCGTCTTCGGCTCCCTGAGCGACGGCGCGATCGGCCAGACGGAGGGGATGATCCTCGGCGCGGCGGTCGTGCTGACCTATACCACGGTGGGCGGGATGCTCTCGGTCGCCG
>JAITDH010000207.1 GCA_031282665.1 Zoogloeaceae bacterium
CTCCCAGTCCGCGAACAGGACATAATGCCACGTCCGCAGGCTGGCCAGCCAGTTGGTCGCGGGATAGACGGAAAAAAACACGACGCCCACCCAGAATCCCCCGACAAGGAAGGTTTTCAGGCGCGCCCGGAAAGAGGCGGATGCCGATGCTTTTTCTGCCTGCCGTTTTTCCATCCGATTTCGTCCGCTGACCGCGTAGGCGGCAAAGTTCATGACCCTGGCGCATGGTAATCCGTTCGGATTTCGGCGTGCAACCTCGTCCAACCGGGTACCGGTTTCGTAGGTTGGATAAGCCGAAGGCGCAATCCGACATTCGTCCCCCCACGATGCGCAGCATCGCAAATCAAGGAACAGCAGCGCTTCGCGCCAGTGATGAACAATTGTCGGATTACGCCTGCGGCTAATCCAACCTACCCAACCTACGGCCGCCCTCCGGCGTATAATGCGCGCCGGGAGTCGTCCAGGCAGCCGCTGTCGGCCGGAATATTCCGGCCGGGGGAGGAAAGTCCGGGCTTCACAGGGCAGGATGCTGGCTAACGGCCAGGCGCTATACGCTTTTGTGAAAAAGCCAAGGCGACGGAAAGCGCAGCAGAGAAAAGACCGCCGATGGCTCCGCGAGGAGATCAGGCAAGGGTGAAACGGCAGGGTAAGAGCCTACCGCGGGACTGGCGACAGAACCGGCACGGCAAGCCCCATCCGAAGCAAGACCAAACAGGAGTCATGACGTGGCCCGCGTCGCTCCGGGTCGGTCGCTCGAGCCTTGCAGCAATGCACGGCCCAGAGGAATGGCTGCCAGGGGGAAACCTCTACAGAACCCGGCTTATCGGACGGCTCCCGCCCCCGCTGTCTTTTGTTTCCCCTCTCCTGTTTCCTGCTTCCTGTCTTCTGTCTCGTGCGCCACCGGCAGTTGCGAGGCCGACATGCGCGTCAGGATGATGGCCGTCTTCTTGCGCAGGCCCGGTACGTTGCGGTTGCGGTCGTAATAGCGGGGGTTCGGCGCCATCGCGGCCAGACGGGCGGCTTCGCTCGCGGAGAGCCGGGCGGCGCTCTTGCCGTAGTAATGCCGGGCGGCCGCCTCCGCGCCGAAGACGCCGTTTCCCCATTCGATCACGTTCAGATACACCTCGAAAATGCGCTCCTTGTCCCAGACGGCTTCCAGCATCAGGGTGATGAGCGCCTCCTGTCCCTTGCGCAGCATGGAACGGCTGGGGCTCAAAAAAAGGTTCTTCGCCAGTTGCTGCGAGATGGTGGAGCCGCCCGCCACGAAGCGGCCCTTTTTCTGGTTTTTTTTCATCGCCAACTGGATGCCCTGCCAGTCGAAGCCTTCGTGATCGACGAAATGCGCATCCTCGGCGGCGATCAGCGCGCGTTTCAGTTGCCGGGAGATGTTCGCGTATGGCACCCATTGATAGTGGATGCGCGCCTCGGGATTGGCTTCGCGCAGTTCGGCCAGGCGGATGCTCATGAAGCGGGTTTCCTGGGGCGGGTTGTATTTCCACCAGACGATCCAGCCGAAAAACCACGCTTGCACGACGAGGAAGAGGATCACCACCAGCAGCGCGCTCCACTTGAGGAAGCGGGCGAGCCAGAGGAAGGGAAGCAGGAGACGACGCACGGCCATGGAAACCGGGATCAATATTCCGCCCGCAACATTTCCAGCACCGGGCGGGTCGGCGGACGCAGTCCGCGCCAGACGTAGAAGGCTTCCGCCGCCTGTTCCACCAGCATCCCCAGGCCGTCGGCGAGGACGCTCGCGCCCGCCTGTTTTGCCTGTTCGAGGAATGGCGTATGGCGGCCGTACATGAGGTCGTAGGCCAGGCTGTCGGAGGCGAAAATTCCGCCGGGCAAGGGCAGGGGTTCGTTGGAGAGGCTGGCGGAGGTCGCGTTGATGACGATGTCGAAGGCTTCCTCGAGGCGGGGCATCGCCACGCTGGCGAGCGGCGAGGCGGCATCGCGGGCGAATTCATCCACCAGCGCCGCGGCCTTTTCCGGCGTGCGGTTGGTCAGCACGAGCCGGGCCGGCCGCTGGCCCAGCAGGGAACCCAGCACGCCGCGCGCCGCGCCGCCCGCGCCGACCAGCAGGATGCGCCGCCCCTCCAGGGGCCAGCCGAGATTGTGTTCGAGATCATGCACCAGGCCGACGCCATCGGTGTTGTCGCCCTGGATGACGCCTTCTTCCAGGCTCAGGGTATTGACGGCCCCGGCATCGCGGGCGCGGGGCGTCAGGAGATCGCACAGGCGGAACGCCTCTTCCTTGAAGGGCACCGTGACATTGGCGCCGCGCCCGCCCTCGGCGGCGAAGCGCCGCACCGCGTCCGCGAAACCGTCGAGCGGCGCGAGTCGGGCATCGTAGCTCATCTCCTGCTCCATTCGGGCGGCAAAAGCCGCGTGGATGCGGGGACTCAAGGAATGTTCGATGGGATTGCCGAAGACGGCGTAACGATCTTGCTTCATGGCTGGAAAATAAAAAGGTTCGATACAAGGATACAGTACAGGAAAAATCCGCCGTCCGCTTTTCAAAAGCCAAACCCGGAACCCGCGCCCAGGAGGGTGGCGATCCCCAGGAGGGCGAAGACCGTGGCGGCGACCCCATGCACGAGGCGCAAGGGGATTTTCGCCGCCAGCCGGTCGCCGATGAACACGGCGGGCACATCCGCGATCAACATGCCGAGCGTCGTCCCGACGACGACCAGGAGCGGCGTCGCGTAATGCGCCGCCATGGCCACCGTGGCGACCTGGGTCTTGTCGCCCATCTCCGCGAGGAAAAAGGTGACGAGCGTGGCGCCGAACACGCCGAACCGTCCGGCGAAGCGGGATTCCCCTTCCCCGATCTTGTCCGGGATGAGCGTCCAGAGCGCCATGCCGAGAAAGGAAGCGCCCAGTATCCAGCGCAGGATTTCCGGCCGAACGACCGTCGTGATCCAGGCCCCCAGCGCACCGGCAAGGCCATGATTGACAAGCGTCGCCGCCAGAATGCCGAGGACGATCGGCAGGGGTTTCTTGAAGCGCGCGGCCAGCAGAAAGGCCAGGAGCTGCGTCTTGTCGCCGATTTCGGCAAGGGCGACGACGCCGGTGGAAACAAGGAGGGATTCCATGCGTTCAGGGGGTTGGGGAGATTCGGGTTGGTTGTGTTTTTTTGCGGGGCGGAAACAGGCAGGCATCCGCGATGCGGGCGCGATTATATCCTGCCTTTTCGGGTGGGGGGTGAGGGTAGGTTGGGTAGGTTGGGTAGGTTGGATGAGCCGAAGGCGTAATCCGACATCCGTCCACACCGATGCGCAGCATCGCAAATCAAGAACAGCGGCGCTTCGCGCCGGTGATGAACGATTGTCGGATTACGCCTGCGGCTCATCCAACCTACGAAACCTTTTCATGTCCTTGCGGCAAAAGCGTATGGCCTGCCAGCAGGAATTCGACAGGCGATTGCGACGGAATGCGGAAGCTGGTTAGAAACGATCCCAAAAATGTCAGCGCGCCCCCTGCGGTCGCAATGAATCCGGGAGACAACTGGAGAATCTGAAGGAAAGTCGGCACTGTAAATTGGTCAATCCAAACACGCTCCGGGCCGAACAGGATGAAGTATGCCCCCACGAGAAAAGCCGGCCCAGTGCATACGCC
>JAITDH010000211.1 GCA_031282665.1 Zoogloeaceae bacterium
GGCGCAAGCAATTCTCCAAGCGCTGACCCGTTCACCGCACCCGACTCATCGAATTGTGGCGAGATCGTCCTTGAGGGGCGGTCTCGCCATTGTCGTTGGACCGGTCGAGCCTCATGGCCCCAACAACCCCCGCTTTCCAGAATTTCGCCCGATACGCCGGGCGGTGAGCCAACCCAGGTGCCAGGAGCATCGGCTTCCAGCCGGCCTCGTTCGCGAGCAAGGCGAACCCCAGCGCAACGGCGGGCTTTTCATGCCGAAAAACGTTGGGGGCAGCGAAGCTCACCCCAACCCATGCGCTTATCCAGCGGGCCATTCACCCACGGGCTATCCGATGATCTTGATCGCTCCACTTTGAATGTCGAGGGTGCCGGTGGTGTTCTTGATGGCGTTGGCATCGATCTCGAGCTTACCGATCACGTATTTGTCCGGCGAGGTTTTCAGGGTGATCTTGTCCTTTTTCAGTTCGATCGAACCTCTGCCATCCTTGTCTGCCTTCAGGACGATACCGTCACTATCCATTTGCAACGAGGATTGATCCAGACTCTTGAACAGGATGCCTTTCGTGTCGATGAGGCCGTAGGTGGTGCTCGCCGCAAGTTTTGCTTCCACGCGACAGCCTTCTCCGGGATCCAGCAGGATTTTTGCGGCATCGCTTTCCAAAAGAACACCGGAAGCATTTTTTGCGATGGCGAAAATACCGGGCGCGTCGCCTGGACTCTCCGCATTCGACAAGAGTACGCTTGCATTCGACGAGGCTTTGGTAAACGCGCCGCTACCGTTCTGGATGACCAGCGCACTTTGCGATTTCTTGAGGGAAAATGCCTTGGTATTGCGCTCAGTGGCTTGCCTCAAGTCCTCTACGGCGCGATCCAATTCCTTTTGTGCTTCTTGCAGGGCTTCTCGCAATTGCATTTGTTGTGCGATGGTTGAGATGGGATCCATTCCCGGCGCAGCGCTCAGCGCACTAATTTGTGTCATCACGCCGTCGACCGCGCCCAAGGCGGCGGTGTTCGCCGCTGTGGCCGGTTGGAGCATCTTCTGTGCGGCGTTTTGTTCCGCTTCCGAGGACGACGCGAGAATGTGGCGGAAGGCCAGCGTCTTGCTGACCTTGTCGACGTTGGCGACTTGCCAGACCGCGTCTGTGTAGCGCAGTTGGGTCACGTCCGCCAGAAAATCCATTTCGAGTTTCTGGAGATCCTCTGCGGAGGGGTCGTCGGAGACCGTGTATTTCATGGCGTCCTTGTTATAGAAGTTGAAGAGTTTCTTGATGCGTTCCGGATCTCCCGGAACCAGTTGCTCTTCCGCCAGCCCCCACTCCGACAGGTTCGCATAGCCGCTGTCTCCCAGAACCTTTTGAACGGATGCCGGATCGGCGGCGCGCGTGTTCAGCAGGATGCCATGCTCGCTGTGCAGGCCGATCGCGTTTTTCGCCGACAGGTTGATGTTGGCATCCGGTGCCTTGACGAGCACGCCGCCCAGCGCATGTCCCTTTTGTCTGCCGTACTGTATGGCCAGCAGGATCGTTGCCACCACTTCCGGCACGAGATCGGAGACGATGCGCGCGTAAGGACGGTTTTTCGCGTAGGACTTCGCGTTCTGCATGTACTTGCTTTGCAGGTTGGCGGTCTTGTCGAGCGTATCCCCGGCGCTGTCCTTCATCGTGCCGGAATCCAGCGCCTTCTCGACCCTCCCGGATTCTTCGGCATCCATGCCGATCTGCACCGCATCCGTGCCCAGCGTCAGCACCGAAAACAACAATAACTGCGTGAGGTCGGGATTTGCCCACATCGTGGTGAAGGTCGATTTTTGCCCGGAGGTGAGGTTGTAGCCATAATTCGGCGCCGTGCGGTCGCAGAAGGACAGCGCGCCATAATTGATCAGGCTCATCACCGCCTTGGCGGCGGATATTTCGTAGAGGGAAGCCGTGGGGTCGGATTCGTTCGCACCGCTCTCATTCGTGCCCGGCGCGGACTGACTGTCCACATCCTTCTGCGCGGCGGCCTTGGCAACGCTGGAACTGCTGTCCAGCTTGCCGCCAATGCCATTGGCGATGGCCTGCGAGCCCTGGATCAACACCTTGAGCGCTACCCCCATCATGCCGTCGGGATTATCGCCCACGTAATTCGAGATCTTGTTCACGGAGAAGAAAGTGGCGCCAGTCGCATGTACTCCGGTAGCGGCGGCGGTAGTTACATCCACCGCCATGCTGGCCTGCTGGATACCCAGGTCCATGGAACCGGAAACGATGCTGTAGCCGCTGCCGCCGGCGGTGCGCAATGCCAGTCCCTGCTTCTGGGCGGTGTCGTCGAACACCAACTGGTTGCCACCCTGGGTACGCAACCCCTGCACATTGGCGTTGCCGCTGCCGGTGAGCGCGCCGGTCTCGGCGTTGGCCAGCGCCCCGGTGATGTAGGGCCGGTCCGGGTTACCGTCGAGGAAGCTGACCAGCACTTCGGTGCCGTTCAGGAGCGGGGAACTCATCCCGGAATTCTTGCCCACCTGTTCCTGGGCGCGGCGTATCCAGCAGGAAGCATCGCCGTCCCGGCGGCCGGAAACGTCGAAAGGAAAGAGCAGTTTGTAGCGCCCGTATTCGTCGATTTCCGGACGGCTGCCGTCGCTCGCGCCGTCGATGAAGGCGTGGATCACCCCGGAGATTTTCGCGCGCGAGGCGGTTCTCTGCGGGCGGAACGGGGTACCCGCTTCGATGCAGGCAAAGTCGTTGCGGTAGAAAAGGTGGTCGGAAACGCCTTCCAGCGGGATGCCCAGCCCCAGGTTGATGAAACTCTCCTGGCTGCCTTCGTGGGTGACTTGCGTGACCAGATACTCCTGGTTCAGCGCGGCGTTGTGGTGCTCTTGCAACTGGAAGGTGTAGCCGGGACGCAAGTCGGGCGCGGCGCTCGTTCCGGAAAAACGCCGCGCCTGGCAGCGCAGGGCCTCGGCGCGCAACCGGGCCAGGCGTTCGGCCTCGGCGTCGTTTTCCACGTCTTCCCCGGTGAGATAGACGTCGCCCAGCCCGTTGCCGCTCACTTGCGCGGTGCCCACGATGGGCTTATTGGGATTCGTCCAGTTGTAGCTGCGGATCACCACTTGCCTGGGCAACTGGCTCTGCGACAGGCTAAAGGCGGTCACATTCTCGCTGACGCGCGTCCCTTCCAGCCCGCTCACCGGGGCGTAGCGCAGAACGGGCGTGTGCGCCTGCACCCTATGCGCCACGGGACTATCGGCGAAGTGGAGGGTATCCCGTTCATCGCTTTGCTCGAAGTAGTAATACGCGCCCTGTTCTTCGAGCCGCCAGCACAGGTAGTCGTAGACGCTCTCCTCGTACTGCATGGCGAATTCGCGCCGGGGATAGTCGGTATCGGTGAAATCGAGCGCAAAGGGGAAGGAAAAGAAGGGTTCCGAGCGCAAGAGTTCGGCCAGCGTTTCGCCCAGGGTCTGGTTGAGGAAGATGTGACTTCGCACGATCTGGGTCATCTTCCAGAGCGCGGGCCGCAGTTCCACCGTGTAGTAGCAATAGCCGTTGAAGGCGCCTCCCTGTTTCACGCGGGCGGGATAACCATTGAAGACGGCCTGGCTACCATCCTCGCGGGTGATGGAAAAGACGGCCCGGTCGGAGAGCAGCGTCTCCGTGTCCAGGCTCATGTTGGGGGAGACCAGTTCGATGGTGAAGGAAAAGAGTTCGTTGATCCCTTCTTGTCCCTGGAAGCGGATCACGTGCAGGGTCTCATTCGGCAGGGCA
>JAITDH010000006.1 GCA_031282665.1 Zoogloeaceae bacterium
GCTCCCTCTCCTGGCCCTGCCGGGCCACCCTCTCCCCCCAAGGGGGCGAGGGGACGGCAAGCGGCGGCACTTCGCCTGGAGAATTATTGATGTAGCATCCTCCACTTTTAATTGCACCCCCGTCTCCTGTCCCCGCTTCGCCTGCTCCTGAAATATAATTCCTTCTTTATTTCGCTTGAGCAGATCATGGCGATCCGGTTTTCCAAGATGCATGGGCTGGGCAACGACTTCGTCGTGATCGACGGGGTGCGGCAAGCGGTGCGGCTGACGCCGGAGAGCGTGCGGCGGCTGGCGGACCGGCATCTGGGCATCGGCTTCGACCAGTTGCTGCTGGTGGAGGTCAGCCAGCGCGCCGGGGTGGATTTCCGCTATCGCATTTTCAATGCCGATGGCGGTGAGGTCGAGCAGTGCGGTAACGGGGCGCGCTGCTTCGCCCGTTTCGTGCGGGAAAACGGTCTTTCCGAGAAACGCGAAATCCGCGTCGAAACCATGCGGGGCATCATCGCCCCGCGTCTGGAAGCGGATGGGCAGGTCAGCGTCGATATGGGTGAGCCACGCTTCGCGCCGGATGAAATTCCCTTCCTCGCCGAAAAGGAAGCCTTGACCTACACCCTGCCGCTGGCAAGGGGCGAGGTGGAGATCAGCGTCGTTTCGATGGGCAATCCCCATGCCGTCCTCCTGGTCGATTCGGCCGCTGCCGCGCCGGTGGCCGAATGGGGAAAGGAAATCGAAGCGCATCCGCGCTTTCCGGCGCGGGTCAATGCGGGATTCATGGAAATCGTGGATCGCGGCCATATCCGCCTGCGCGTATTCGAGCGCGGCGCGGGCGAAACCCTGGCGTGTGGCACGGGCGCGTGCGCCGCCGTGGTCGCGGGGATTCGCCGCGGATTGCTGGACACGCGCGTGGAAGTCGCCGTGCGGGAAGGAAAACTCAACATTGCCTGGGCGGGAACGGGCCATCCGGTATGGATGACCGGGCCCGCGGTCACGGTTTTTACAGGAGAAATCGATCTATGAGCGAGCAAAAGGAAAAAGCGGAAAAAGCAGCGAAGGCGAATCTTGCCGCCGGGCAGGTCATGGCCTACCTGGAAGCCAACACGCAGTTTTTCGAACATTACGCGGACCGGCTGGCCGCCATATTCGTGCCGCACCCTTACGGCGGGCGCACCATTTCCCTCACCGAGCGGCAGATAATCGCCCTGCGCGAACAGAACCGGCAACTGGAGGAAAAGCTGGCCAGCCTGCTCGCCTTCGGGGAAGCCAACGACGCCATCAGCGAGAAAGTGCAGCGCCTGGCCGTCGCCCTGATCGGCGCGGAAAACGCGGCCGCCGTCGCGCATCTGACCACCCTGCATCTGCGCGACGACTTCTCCGTGCCCCATGTCGCCTTCGGCTGGAAGGCGGCGGACGAAAAGATGCATCCGCCGGGATTCCTGCCGCTCGAGGAACAATTCCTCGACCGCCTGGAAAAACCCTATTGCGGCAGCCGCGAAAGCTTCGATACCGCCCTCTTCGGCAAGGAATCGCACATCCGCTCGCAGGCGCTCGTGCGCCTTCACGTCCCCGGCGGCAAGGGCGGCAGCGGCATACTGGCGATGGGCAGCGAGGAGGCGCAGCGTTTTTACGCGGGCATGGGCACCCTGTACCTCGAACGCCTGGGCGAACTCGTTTCCGCCGCGCTCGGGCGGCACATGCGGCAGACCATATGGTAGCGTGATGACAATGGCAGCGAACGGGGCGGACGAGGAATCCGGCATGTCGCAGGCGGAAGAAAACGCCGCGCTGGTCAAGGCATATCTGGCCGTCCTTGCCGAGCAGCGCCGCCAGTCGCCGCATACCGTGAAAAACTACGCCTTCGACCTGGCGCGCCTGTGCGAGGCGGCGGAGGAAACGCCCTTTTCCCACTTCGACACCCTCGCCGTCCGTCGCCAGATCGCCAAGCTGCATGGAACGGGGCTGTCCGGACGGTCGCTCGCGCGGATACTTTCCGCCTGGCGCGGCTTTTTTCGCTGGTTGCAGCGAACCGGACGATGCGAAAACAATCCCTGTCTCGACCTGCATCCTCCCAAATCCCCCAAACGCCTGCCGCAGGCGCTCTCCGTGGAAGAATGCATGGCCCTGCTGGAAGCGGAAAACGGCGCGGAGGAAAAGGAGGGGGACGACTGCCTGTCCCGGCGCGACCAGGCGATGTTCGAACTTTTCTATTCCTCCGGCCTGCGGCTGGCGGAACTGGCCAGCCTGGAACTCGCCGACCTGCCCGCGATGTTGCAGGAACACGAAGTGCGCGTGACCGGCAAGCGCGGAAAAATCCGCCTGGTCCCGGTCGGGGAAAAGGCGCGGGAAGCGCTGCTCGCCTGGGAGACCGTCCGTGCCAGCATGGCGAAGCCGGAAGAAACGGCGCTCTTCGTCAGCCGGCGCGGAACGCGCCTGGGCATGCGGATGATCCAGATCCGCCTCGCCGACCGCGCGCGCGCGCGCCTGCTGGTGAATCGCGTTCATCC
>JAITDH010000012.1 GCA_031282665.1 Zoogloeaceae bacterium
AGTCGCCGGGCGTGGTTTCATCCGTGTCGAGCGTGTCGAGACAGGCGAGCAGGTCGTCGACGTAACGCGCGATGGGCGGGCGGTTTTGCTTGCCCTTGATCTGTTCGATCTGGAGTTTGCCGCCGGGAAGCACCATCAGGCTGATGGTGACGTGCGGCTGGCCGCTGGCGTCACGAAAGCTGAAAATCCGCATTCGTCCCTGTTCGATGGCTTCGGCATAGGATGCGCCATAGCCGCCAGCCAGCGTCCGGCGGTCGGCAAATTGCCCCAGGCAATGGCGCATCCGGTAGCTCTCGAAAGCCATTTCGGCGCGCAGTTCTGGGGCATCGGGGCGAAATTCGACGAACACGCCGTGGGGCGTTTTCAGGTGTCCCCGTAGCGCCGCAGGATTGCTTTGCCGCCAACCGCGCGCGATGCGCTGGGCCATTTCGGCATGTTCCTTTTCCCAGAGGTCGAGCGCCTGTGGACAATTGACGCGATTGAGCTTGCCTTCCAGGGCGGTGCCCTTGCGCGCGGCAAGGAATTCGACGAGGCGTTGTTCCAGCAGGTGTAATTGCGCGTCTTCGGGATCGACCCAGACCAGAGGCGGCGCCGTATCTTCTTTCAGGCGGGCGGCGACCCATGCGGGCAAGGGCGCGGGCAGGAGCGCCTGACGCGCTTCTTCCTGCGTGTGAATGTGCCGCGCCGGTTCAAAATTGGCGACCAGATGGCGGAGAAAATGGTTGAGCAACCAGTCGCGGATTTCGGGCGCATCACCCCGCGCCTGACTGCGCCGCGCGATGTCTGCCTTCAGAACTTCCGCGTTCAGGGCATTGCGCGGCGCGTAGGCGGATTTTTTGTGGTCGTTCATGCTTTCAGGTATGGGGAAGAGGGGAACTTTTTATTCCCTTTGCAAACGCAATGGTATTTTGTTTCCCGCAGGTACATGATTTTTCATGAAATCCATGCGAGAAAAAATGCGCTTCAATCGCCAATGAACCGCAGGATGGCATTTTTCTTTTCCGCGAGATCCGCCGCCTCGAGGCGCTGGCAAAGCCGGGCGACGGCTTTCTCTTTTTCCCATTTGCCGTGATGCGCGATTGTAACGCGCTTCCATCCAGACGAAGCGCCGCTGCTTGCTGTCGGGTGCAGCAGTTCAAAGTGGAGGAAAAGTCTTGCCGCGATGACGAGGCGGGGAGTGTGGCGTTGGTTTTGTAGGTTGGATTAGCGCAGCGCAATCCGACATTCGTACATCCACGATGCGCAGCATCGCAAATCAAAGCAATCAAAGAACAGCGGAGCTTCGCACCGGTGATGAACGATTGTCGGATTACGCCTTCGGCTTATCCAACCTACGAAAACCGATGCTCATATGGATTTTGTGCTCGTGCTTCGCCTGACAAGACTGGCTACAAGTAGGACAAGAGAGGCCGGGCGCGGTGAATTTCTGATATTCTTTTTCCTTTTTCAGAAGACCGACATGTCGAGCGCCGAGAACCGTAGCGATTTCCAGGAGATCATCCTGCGCCTGCAGCAATATTGGGCGCGGCAGGGATGCGCCTTGTTGCAGCCTTACGATATGGAGGTGGGCGCGGGGACGAGCCATACGGCGACTTTCCTGCGGGCGATCGGGCCGGAACCGTGGAAGGCGGCCTATGTGCAGCCTTCGCGCCGGCCGAAGGACGGCCGCTATGGGGAAAATCCCAATCGCATGCAACATTATTACCAGTACCAGGTGGTGCTGAAGCCCGCGCCGGAAAATATCCTCGATCTTTATCTCGATTCGCTGCGGGCGCTCGGTTTCGACCTGCGGGAAAACGATGTGCGCTTCGTCGAGGACGATTGGGAAAATCCCACCCTGGGGGCCTGGGGCCTGGGCTGGGAGGTGTGGATGAACGGCATGGAAGTGACCCAGTTCACCTATTTCCAGCAGGTGGGCGGCATCGATTGCCGGCCCTTGACGGGGGAGATCACCTACGGCCTCGAACGCCTGGCGATGTACCTGCAGGGCGTGGAGAACGTCTATGACCTGGCATGGACGGAAGGGCTGACCTACGGCGACGTGTATCACCAGAACGAGGTCGAGCAGTCGGCCTACAATTTCGAGCATTCCGACGTGGAATTCCTCTTTGCGGCCTTCGCCGCGCACGAGAAGGAGGCCGGGGTGCTGATGTCCGTGCAACTGGCCCTGCCGGCCTACGAGCAGGTGTTGAAGGCGGCGCATACCTTCAATCTCCTGGACGCGCGCGGGGCGATTTCCGTGACCGAGCGCGCCGCCTATATCGGCCGCATCCGCAATCTCGCCCGGAGCGTCGCGCAGAGCTATCTGGATTCCCGCGCCCGCCTGGGTTTCCCGCTCGCTTCCCGCGAGCGGGCGGCGGAAGTTTTATTGCAAATGGAAAAGAAGGCCGCCTGATATGTCCGCTGTGATGTCCTCCGCGCAAAACCTGCTCGTCGAAATCTTCGTCGAGGAACTGCCGCCCAAGGCGCTCAAGAAGCTGGGCGAGGTGTTCGCCGCCGGCTTGCTCCAATCCCTGCGGCAATCCGGCCTGGCGACGCCGCAAACGGCGGCGACGGCCTATGCCACGCCGCGCCGACTGGCGGCGCATTTGACCGCGATCCTGCCGGTGGCGGCGGATGAGACGGTCAGGCAGAAGCTGATGCCGGTTTCCGTCGGCCTGGATGCCGCGGGCAAGGCGACGCCCGCGCTCCTCAAGAAGCTTGCCGCGCTGGGCGCGGACGCTTCCGTCCTTGCCTCCCTGTTGCGCGAGGGCGAGGGGAAGAACGAGGCCCTGTTCTATGCCAGGAGCGTGCGGGGCGCGACCCTGGCGGAAGGGCTGCAAAAGGCGCTGGAAGCCGCCCTGCTCGCCCTTCCCATTCCCAAGGTGATGAGCTACCAACTGGCCGACGGCTGGTCGAGCGTGCGTTTCGTGCGCCCGGCGCACGGCCTGGTCGCCCTGCATGGTTCCGAGGTCGTGCCGGTTTCCATCCTCGGCCTCTCCGCCGGGCGCGCGACTGGCGGGCATCGCTTCGAGGCGGCGGCGCATCCCGTCAGCATCGAACGGGCGGACGCCTATGCGGAGATTCTCTTCCGCGAGGGCGCGGTGATCGCCTCCTTCGCCGAGCGCCGGGCGGAAATCGTCCGCCAGTTGCGGGCCGCGGCGGCGAAGGCGGGGCCGGATCTGCATCCGATCGAGGATGAGGCGCTGCTCGACGAGGTGACGGCCCTGGTCGAACGCCCGAATGTGCTCATCGGGCGCTTCGAGCCGGAATTCCTCGCCGTGCCGCAGGAATGCCTGATCCTCACCATGAAGGCGAACCAGAAATATTTTCCCCTCCTCGACGCCGGGGGAAGGCTTACCCACCAGTTCCTGATCGTCAGCAACATCACTCCCGCCGATCCCGCCGCCGTGATCGACGGCAACGAGCGGGTCGTGCGTCCGCGCCTGGCCGATGCCCGTTTCTTCTTCGAGCAGGATCGCCGGAAATCCCTGGAATCCCGCGTGCCGCGCCTGACGCAGGTGGTCTATCACAACCGCCTGGGCAGCCAGGGCGAACGCGCGCAGCGGGTGGCGGCGATCGCCCGCCTGCTGGCGGAAAGGCTGGGCGGCGATATGTCGCTGGTGCACGAGGCGGAACAGGCCGCCGTGCTCGCGAAGGCCGATCTGCTCACCGACATGGTGGGCGAATTCCCGGAATTGCAGGGCGTCATGGGGCGCTATTACGCGCTGAACGACGGCCTGTCCGCGGCGGTGGCGGACGCCATCGAGGATCACTACAAGCCGCGCTTCGCCGGGGACGGCCTGCCGCGTGGCCAGGTGGGCACCATCGTGGCGCTGGCGGACAAGCTGGAAACCCTGGTCGGCATGTTCGGCATCGGCCAGACGCCGACCGGGGACAAGGATCCCTTTGCCCTGCGCCGGCACGCGCTGGGCGTCATCCGCATGTTGATGGAGGGCGACCTCAATCTGCCGCTCCTTGCCCTCTTGGCGGCCGTCAACGAGCGCTTTGCCGCGCAGGAGGGATTCCTGCCCGCCGTCGACGCGCTGGCCGCCTTCATCTACGAGCGGCTTGCCGGGCTGTTGCGCGAACAGGGCTATACCGCGCAGGAGGTCGACGCGGTCGTCAGCCAGCGGCCGCAGCGCCTGGGCGACATTCCCAAGCGCCTCGCCGCCGTGCGCGCCTTCATGAAGCTGCCCGAAGCCGAGGCGCTCGTCGCGGCCAACAAGCGGGTGAGCAACATCCTCAAGAAGGTGGAAGGGGCCGTGGAAGCCAGGGTCAATGCCGCGCTCCTCGCGGAACCCGCGGAAATCGCCCTGCACGCGGCGCTGGCCGACATCGTGCCGCAGGCCGACGCGGCCTTCGTCACCGGCGAGCATGCCGAATCCCTGCACATCCTCGCCGCCCTGCGCGGGCCGGTGGATGCCTTCTTCGATGCCGTCCTGGTCAATGCGGAAGACCCGCTCCTGCGCGCCAACCGCCAGGGGCTGCTCGCCCGCCTGCATGCCGCGATGAACCAGGTGGCGGATCTGGCGAAACTGGCCTGACAGGATGACAGGAAGCCAGCCATGAAACTCGTCATCCTCGACCGCGACGGCGTCATCAACTACGATTCCGCCCTGTACATCAAGAATCCGGCGGAGTGGAAACCCATCCCCGGTTCCCTGGAAGCGATCGCCCGCCTCAACCACGCCGGCTACAAGGTGGTCATCGCCACCAACCAGTCGGGCATCGGGCGCGGCCTGTTCGACATGGATACCCTGAACGCCATCCACGAAAAGATGTACAAGGCGCTGTTCGCCGTCGGCGGGCGGATCGACGCCATCTTCTACTGCCCGCACCCGGCCGATGCCGGATGCGATTGCCGCAAGCCCAAGCCCGGCATGTTGAAACGCATCGCCGCCTGCTTCAACACCGATCTCTCCCATGTGCCCTCCATCGGCGATTCCCTGCGGGATTTGCAGGCGGGCGCGGCGGTCGGTTGCCAGCCCATGCTGGTCCTGACCGGCAAGGGGGAACGGACGCGGGAAAAGGGCGAACTGCCGCCCGGCACCCTGGAATTCCCCGACCTCGCGCACGCCGTCGAGCACATCCTGAGCAAGGAAAACGCGTGATCTTCCTGCGTTCCGCCCTCTTCTGGCTGGCCACCAGCCTGCTCACCATTCCCATCGGCCTCCTCCTTTGCCTGCTGATCCCCTTTCCCTACAAGGGGCGCTGCGTCGTCGTCCGCTTCTGGTGGCGGTGCTTCCTGGCGATGTCCCGCTGGATAGTGGGCCTGCGCATGGAACTCAAGGGGCGCGAGAACATTCCCGCCTCGCCAGTGCTGGTGCTGTCCAAGCACGAATCCGCCTGGGAAACCGTCGGCCTGCAAAGCGTCTTCATCCCGGCCGTCTTCGTCCTGAAGAAGGAATTGCTGAAAATTCCCTTTTTCGGTTGGGGACTGTACGCCCTGCGTTCGATCGCCATCGACCGCGACGCCGGGCGGCAGGCCCTGAAACAGATGCTGGAACAGGGCCGGGAACGCCTGCAATCCGGCATCTGGGTCATCGTCTTTCCCGAAGGCAGCCGCGTCCCGCCGGGAGAAACGGCGCGTTACAAGCGCGGCGCGGCCTACCTCGCCCTGAAGACCGGCACGCCGGTGCTCCCCGTCGCCCACAATGCCGCCGATTTCTGGCCGAAAAAAGACTGGCGCATCCGCCCCGGCGTCATCACCGTGAGTGTCGGCCCGCCGATCCCGAGCGAGGGCATGGACGACGCCCGGATCAATGCCGCGGTGGAAGACTGGATCGAAGGCGAAATGCGGGTCATCGCCCCGCATCGCTATGGTGATGAGGCGATGAAAGGCGATGCAAAAAGCGCCGCGTGAAAAGATCGTCGATCTGCACGGCCAGCCCGTCGCCTGCCAGCTCGTCCTGCGCCGTCGCCGCAGCATCGGCCTGACCGTCGACCGGCGTGGCCTGACCATCGCCGCGCCCTTGCGAGCGAGCGACGCGGACATCGAAAGCGCCCTGCGGCGGCATGCGGCATGGGTATTGGAAAAACTGGCGCAATGGAAGACGCGGCAGGCCGCGTGGGAGGAAAGGCAGGCGAGGATCGCCAACGGCGGCGAAATCCCCTGGCTGGGCCGCGCCTGCCGCCTGCGGCGCGTGGAAGGCCGGACGAGTCGCTACGATCACGCGGCCGCTTGCCTGGAAATCGCCGCGCCGGACGAAGCCTCCTTCCTTCCCGCGCTCATTCGTTTTTTCAGGAAGGAAGCGCGCCCCTTCTTCATCGGGCGCGTCGAACATCATGCCGGAAAGCTGGGCGTGCCGCCGCCGCCCCTTTTCCTTTCCTCCGCGAAAAGCCGCTGGGGAAGCTGCAACGCGAAGGGCGAGATACGGCTTTCCTGGCGTCTGCTGCACCTGCCCCCGCCGCTGATCGACTATGTCGTGGCGCACGAACTCGCCCATCTGCGAGAAATGAACCACGGCCCGCGCTTCTGGGCGGTCGTCGCCCGCCTGTATCCCGAATGGCAACAGGCCAGGACGGAAATCAGACGCCTCCAGCCGACGCTGCCGATGCTTTGAGCGAAGATGTCAGTGTTTGCTTCATCCTCAAAAACTGCGAATTCCAGCCCAAAGACAAGCCCCTTTATTCCAGGCAACAATCCTCTGATTCCCCAGGCTCCGAATCCTCTGTTGCGCGTTACCTGGATTTCTGTGAGCCTTGCAATGACGCGCCGAAAGCGGTTTCCATAGAGGATGTTTCCATCGAGAAAGACTGCGAGTATGAAGTCCATATCAACGGGCTTTGCGTCGATCTGGCATATGTTTTCGTCCGGGAAGGCGAATTCTGGGTGAATGTCGCCAGGAAACTGGAGCTCGAGGTAGAAGACGTTTCCGAATTCCTGGTTGCGGCTGCCCCGGATTCGCGCCGAATCCGGGGCGGGGGCTTTTCGTCCTATGCCGTAGCCGGCGCGTTCGGCGCGGCGTTGGGGGTGTCCTTGCCGCCGGAGGGGCTGGGCGGGGGCGTTTGGCTGGGGCGCGGCGGGCGCGGCGGGCGGCCGGCCATGATGTCGTCGATCTGCTCGGCGTCGATGGTTTCCCAATCGAGGAGGGCGCGGGTCATGGTTTCCACCTTGTCGCGGTTTTCCTCCAGGAGCCGCCGCGCCAGCGCGTATTGCTGGTCGATGATGCGGCGGATTTCGGCATCCACCTTCTGCATCGTGGCCTCGGAAACGTTCTTGTGCTGCGTGACGGAACGTCCCAGGAAAACCTC
>JAITDH010000016.1 GCA_031282665.1 Zoogloeaceae bacterium
CCATCAGGCGAGATCCCCAGGTAAGAACGCTCTCCGTCACTGCACAACAGCCGAATTTACGCCACCTCACCTTGGAGCTTCGCTGCTTCTTGCCCGCTCGCTCTGTTCATGCTGGGCGCACATGAAAAAAACCGGGAGAGGTCTCCCGGTTTTTTGTTTTTCTACCTACCCGCCGCGATTATTTTTTCTTGGTGGCGGAGGTGGCCGCCTTGGTGGCAGATGTGGAAGAAGCTGCTTTTGGTGTGCTGATGCTGGACAACGCCTTGAAGTTGCTGTCGGTGATGCTGGCAATCTGCTGCGCCATGAAATTCATCCGTTCGAAGGCTTCGGAATTGGCCTGCAGCATGGATTTCATCGCTGTGGCAAATACATCGCCGCCCGCCGGCAACTGGCTCCGAGTCTCCTCGATGGCGTTTTCCGCGTTTTCGGAGAGCGCCTTGTAGTGGGATTCCATCACGTTGGTGATGTCCTTTTGCATTCCCAGAACCAGTTCATACAGGTTGTGGTAATACGCGCGGGCATTTTCCAGCGAGGGTTCGGCGATGGAACTCTGCGCGGCGAGCGCCTGCTTCGGGTCCTTGGCGGCGATGATGACATCCGCGTTTTTCGCGCCGGTCTGGATGTTGTCCCGGATGGTGGCGAAGTTGAGATTGGCGAACTTTTCGATGTTGTCCATGGTGCTGCGCAACAAGGCAAGCATGGCTTCGGCGTTGGCTTTGTTGGCGGCAGCGATTTGTTCGGATTTGTTTGTGCTCATATGGTCCTCTCTGATTAAAGATGAAAAGGTGGTTCGATGTTAGCAAAATCATTCGGAAAGTCCACTGCGAAAGTCATTTTTTTATCGCCCACCATTCCAGGAAAGTCGATTTTATGGCCCTTCATTCCAGGAAACTCAACAAACCATCCAGTCCACAGAAATCGAGCGCGATGTTCGCCCCGGCACGGGTCGCGGGTTTGGCGCGATAGGCGACGGAAAGTCCCGCCTCGGCCATCATCGGAAGATCGTTGGCGCCGTCGCCCACCGCGATGACCTCTTCCGTCGCCAGGCCGTATTGCGCCTTGAGGTTGCGCAGATGTTCGGCCTTGGCTCGGGCATCGATGATGCGGCCGATGACCCGGCCGGTGATTTTCCCGCCGGCGATTTCCAGTTCGTTGGAGGTGGCGAAGTCGAAGCCCAGTTCGATGCGCAGGCGTTCGGTGAAGTAGGTGAATCCGCCGGAAAGGATCGCCATGCGCAATCCGGCGCCCTGGCAGGCGGCGAGCAATTCGCGCGCGCCGGGGGAGAGGGCGAGGCGCTCGGCATAGACCCGCGCCAGCACGCGCGCGTCCAGTCCGGCGAGGAGGAGAAGGCGGCGGCGCAGGCTTTCCGGATAGTCGATGACGCCTTGCATCGCGGCTTCCGTCACGGCCGCCACCTCGGCTTTCTTGCCCGCGAAGTCGGCCAGTTCGTCGATGCATTCGATGGTAATCAGGGTGGAGTCCATGTCGAAGGCGATCAGGCGGTAATCGGCCAGGCGGCGGCCGGCGGGGACGAATCCCCAGTTCAGCCGCTCGCCTTCGAGGAGGGGCAGCAGCGCCGCGAAATCCGGCGCGCGGCGGGCGTCGACGAGGCGGGTGACCTGCGCGTCCCGCAATTCGGCGCGGCTGGCGCCGGTCGCGGCGAGGAGCCTGTCCAGCAGGAAGGTGGGCAAGGCGCCGCCCTGCAGAATGAGATCGGTGCGCATGGGAGATGAGGGGATTTCAGGAATCGTGCGGATCGGCTTTCGCGGACGCTTCCCGCCCGTCTCCCGGAAGGAGCAGGAGCAGGCCCAGCGCCAGCAGGCTTTGCAGGAGATAGAGGGAACTGGAGATGCCGTGCCAGGTGACGAAACGGTCGCGTTGCGGGCTTTGCATGACCTCCGCGGGCAGGGCGATTTCCTTCAGGTATTGCATGAAGGGCTGGATGCCGAACAGGCTGACCGCCGTCAGGATGAGCATCAGCGCCGCCAGCCAGAAGGTTAGGCGGCGCAGGCTGCGGGAGCGGTGGCGCAGGACGAGGTTGACGAGGACGTAGCCGCCCAGGATCAGGCCCAGCCAGCCGGAAAGGCAGAAGAGATGGCCGGCCATCTGTCCGGCCAGCGTCCGGTCGGGCAGGTAGCGGAAGAGGGCGGGGACGACGAGATAGCCGACCGTCCACAACATGCCGACCCAGGCGGTCAGGGCGACCTGGAAGAAGGCCCCGGTCAGCGAGCGGACGAAGGTCGCGGCGATCTGGCGCGGGGAGGTCACCGGGCGCGTTCCTTCCCCGGCTTCGCGCCCTGCGCGCGCAGGTATTCGGCCACGTCGCTGTTATTGGTTTTCAGCGCCCAGTCGAGGGCGGTTTCGCCGCTCGCGGATCGTTCGTTCAGCGCCGCGCCGGCGGCGACCAAATGCTTGACGATCGGGAGGAAGCCACCGCGGGCGGCGGCCATCAGGGCGGTCATGCCGCTTTCGCTCTTGGCGTTGACGTCCGCGCCTTTCTCCAGGAGGAAGACGGCGACCGCTTCATGGCCGTTGAAAGCCGCGTAGATCAGGGGCGTCCAGTCTTCCATGTCGACCTGCGCGCCGGCGGCGACCAGATCCTGCACGATGGGCAGGTCGCCCTGGTAGGCGGCGAGGCGCAGGGCCGAATCGCCGTGCATGTTGCGCGCATTCACCTTGGCGCGCTGCCGGATGAGGAAACGGACAAGTTCGGGATGCTTTTCGCGCACGGCCAGCATGATGAGCGTATTGCCTTCCCGGTCGCTGGTGTTGACGTCCATCCCCCGGTTGAGCAGTTGCGCGACCGTGCCGGTGTCGCCCAGCCTGGCGGCGGAAATCATGTCGTCGTAGGTGGCGGCATGCAGGCGCGGCGCCGCCAGGAACAGGAGACAGAGGACAGGAGACAGGAGACAGAAGACAGAGGACAGAGCGCGCCGCGCGCTTCGTAGTCCGTGGTCAGTGGCTGGTGCTGGTATGGGCATGGTTTGTTTTTCCTGATTCCTGGTGCCTGATGCCTGATTCCGTCTGCGGGAAGAGGCGGAAGAAGTTTTCGCTGGTGGTTTCGCCGATGGCGGCAAGGCTGGTCTGGCGCAGGACGGCCAGTTCTTCGGCGACGTGGCGGACATAGGCGGGCTGGTTGGTCTTGCCGCGATGGGGAACGGGCGCGAGATAGGGCGAATCGGTTTCGATGAGGATGCGTTCGCGCGGCGCCCTGGCGGCCACTTCCTTCAACGCCTGGGCGTTCTTGAAGGTGACGATGCCGGAAAAGGAGAGATGAAAGCCCATGGCGAGCGCCGTTTCGGCGACGGGCCAGCTTTCGGAGAAACAGTGCAGGATGCCGCCGACTTCCGCCGCCTTCTCTTCCCGCAGGATGCGCAGGGTATCGTCCGTCGCGTCGCGCATGTGGATGACCAGCGGCTTGCCGAGGGCGCGCGCGGCGCGGATGTGGGTGCGAAAGCGCTGCCGCTGCCATTCCGGCCGCTCCTTGTGCCAATGGTAGTCGAGGCCGGTTTCGCCGATGGCGACGACTTTCGGGTGCGCCGCGAGCGCCATCAGCGCCACTTCATCCGGCTCCGTTGCTTGTTCATATTCCGGGTGCAGGCCGACGCTGGCGAAGAGATGGGGATGGGCTTCGGCCAGGGCGAGGACGCGCGGGAAATCTTCCAGGTTGACGCCGATGCACAGCGCCCCCGCCACACCGTTCTGCCGCATGTTCTCCAGGTGCCGCGGCAGGTCTTCGATCAGTTGGGGAAAATCGAGGTGGCAGTGGGAATCGATGAAAAAGGACATGGGCAGGGCAGGGCGGGGGAAGTCAGACGGTATGCGTGCTGTGCGTGGAATTGAGGACGCCCGCAAGGATGCCTTCGATCTTGCGCTTGGCTTCGGCGCCCCCTTCGTCCGCCTTGAAATGCACGCCGATGCCTTGCGGACGGCCGTTCTGCGCGTTCGGCGGCGTCACCCAGACGACATGGCCGGAGATGGGAATCTTGGCCGTGTCGTTGGGCAGGGTGAGGAGGAGGAAAACCTCGTCGCCCAGGGAATAGGTGCGCGTCGTGGGAATGAAAAAGCCGCCGTTCCTGAGCATCGGGATGAAGGCTGAATAAAGGGCGGAACGGCTGGTGATGTTGAGAGAGAGGACGCTGGGGCGTGCTCCGGCTTTCATGCTCATATTGTTTTCTCACTCCACAAAAAGGGCACGGTAACGAAAAAGGAACTGTTCGAGGAAAAGCCGCGCATTGAGGGGATGCGCGCTTTCTCGCCGCAGGCGCAGGAGGTGGCGGTAAAAGCGGGTCAGTTCGATGGTCCGATGCTTTTCGGCCAGTGTTTCGGCCAGAGTCGTAATTCTAGCGCGTTGCGCGAAATAAAAGCGGATAGGTTGCCGTTCCGCGGCCAGATTCAGGTCGACCACCCATTTTTGCGCCCAGTCGACGAGCTGCGGCAGGGGATTTTCCCCTTTCGCCGCTTTCAGTTTTTTTTCCAGGCTGTCGGCGGTGGCGATGACTTCCAGGGAGGGGCCCGCCTTCAGGATGTCGAGAAAAGGCTCCAGCCAGTCGGCGGCCTTCCCCGCCAGCTTTTTCGCCAGCACCGGCGCGCCGCCGGCGAGCGCAAGCCAGGTGGCGGCATCGCGGACTCCGGCGTCGGCGAGATATTTTTCGCCCGCCGCCGCGCCGGGGAGGGGCACGGGCAGGTTCTGGCAGCGGCTGCGCAGGGTGGGCAACAGGCGCATCGGTTCGTGCGAGACGAGCAGGAAGAGGGTGTCCGGCGGCGGCTCTTCGAGCGATTTCAGCAAGGCGTTCGCCGCTTGCCGGTTCAGCGCCTAGGCGGGGTGGATCAGGATGACGCGCAGCTTTTGCCGGTGCGTTCCCACGGCGAGGAAGTCGCCCAGTTCCCGCACTTCGTCGACCGGGATTTCCTGCCCGCTGCGATTGCTCTTTTCCTTTTTCTCCTCCCCGTCCGCTTTCTTTCCCTTGCTTTCCTCCTCGCCCCGTTCTTCCATCGCGCGCAGGGCCTCCGGTTTCAGGACGCGGAAATCCGGATGGTTGCCCTTGGAAAACCATTGGCAGGCGGGGCAGGCGTTGCAGGCGAGGCCGTCTTCCCGGGGTGCTTCGCAGAGAAGTCCGGCGGCGAAATTCAGGGCCAGTTCCACCTTGCCCAATCCCTTCGCGCCGGAAATGAGCAAGGCATGCGGCAGACGATGACGCCAGTCCTGCAAGCGCCGCCAGGTTTCGGCGTGGAGTTCGGCGATCTTCATGCGGCGAATTCCTCCAGCAAGCCGGCGATACGGACACGAATGTCCTCCAGCGACGATTGCCCGTCCAGGACGCGGAAACGCTCCGGATGCCTGCGCGCGCGATCCAGATAGGCATGCCGCACCCGGTCATGGAATTCGGCGTCCTCCTGCTCGAAACGGTCCAGATGCCGGCCCGCCAGCGCGATGCGTTGGCGGGCCACCGCGCAGGGCACATCGAACAGCAGGGTCAGATCCGGCTCGCGGGGCTGCTCGCTGTCTTCGCCATGCACCCACCGTTCGAGCATGGCGATGCGCCGCCGGTCCAGCTTCTTGCCCCCGCCCTGGTAGGCGTGGCTCGCGTCGGAAAAGCGGTCGCAGACCACCCATTCGCCGCGCGCGAGGGCCGGCAGGATGAGTTGCGCGAGGTGCTCCTGCCTTGCGGCGAACATCAGGAGCGTTTCCGTCTCCGGATGCATGGGTTCGGCCAGGAGCAGGGCGCGCAATTTCTCCCCCAGGGGCGTGCCGCCCGGTTCGCGGGTCGATAGCACGACATGCCCGCGCGCGCGTAGGAAATCGGCGATCCAGGCCACATGGCTGCTCTTGCCCGCGCCGTCGATGCCTTCCAGGGTGATGAATTTACCGTTCAAGATGTCTCCGAAAAGAGGGCAGGGGGCCGGGATTCCTCAACGCCGCCGCCGCTGATAGCGGTTCACGGCCTCGTTGTGCTCGACCAGGGTAGTGGAAAAATGGCTGCTGCCGTCGCCCTTCGCCACGAAATACAAAGCGCGCGTCGGTTCGGGATGCAGGGCCGCCCGCAGGGAAGCCAGGGAGGGCATCGCGATCGGCGTCGGCGGCAGGCCGGCGCGAGTGTAGGTATTGTAGGGCGTATCGGCGAGCAGGTCGGCCTTGCGCAGATTGCCGTCGAAGGCTTCCCGCATGCCGTAGATCACCGCCGGGTCGGTTTGCAGGCGCATGCCGATCCGCAGGCGATTGATGAACACGCCCGCCACCATCGTCCGATCCTCCTCCAGGCCGGTTTCCTTTTCCACGATGGACGCCATGATCAAGGCTTCGTAGGAATTCCGGTACGGCAGGCCCTCCGCCCGCGCAGCCCACTCCCTGGCGAGATGATCGCGCATCGCCCGCGCCGCCCGGGCGAAAAGAGCCAGATCGCTGGAATACTTATCCACCCGGTAGGTATCGGGAAAGAACATCCCTTCCGGCATTTGCCCGGCCAGGCCGATCCTCGCCATGATCTCGGCTTCGGAAAGACCCTCGGTCGCAGCTTCCAATCCCGGATGCCCGCGCAACCTCTGCCGCCATTCCCGGAAGGTCCAGCCCTCGATGAGCCTGACTTCCACCTGCACCACCTTGCCCTGCGCCATCATCTGCAAAAGCTGGCGCGGCGTGATGCCCGGCTGGATGCTGTAGGTCCCGGCCTGGATGACTTTCTGCCCGGAAAGGCGCATCGCCAGCGCCAGCAGGTTTTCCTCCATCTCCACCCCCGCCGCGTTCAACGCCCGCGCCACCCCGCGCGCCCCCATCCCCGGCAGGACGCGAAACTCGACCGCTTCCGCCGCCCCCATGGACAGCGGCCGCGCCAGCCAGAAATACAACCCTCCCACCCCCCCCGCGCCCAGAAGCAGCGCGAAGAAAAGAAGAGCCAGGAGGAAACGCACGAATCGTCTTGCCATCGGAGTCGAGTTGAACGGGCTGGCGGAAAAGAAAGCGAATATCGCAGATTTTGCCTTTTATTTCCAGACTGACGGGGATCTGGGATCAGGAATCAGGAATCAGGGATCGGGGGATTGGAAGACGCCACAGCTAACAAATTGGCCGGCGCCGAACGGTCGTAGCGTTCTCGCTGTCGCCCCCATGACGCGTCGGAAGGTCGTCAGTTGCTCAAGCGGATCGGGCCAATGAGCGGACCCGTTGATGGGGATCGTGCCTACGAAGGAGATGAAACCCGGAACTGGCGCTTGATCTGGGTTATTCCCCCATCGTTCCGCCCCATTGCCTGGAAAACAGCCTGCAAAAAAACGCCCGGGAGAACCGGGCGTAAACTGAGGAGACTCTCAGCAGAAGAATTTGCAAAGGGGTGTCGCAAAGTGGAAGAGAGAATAACCGGCCAATATTTCGTCATGATGAAATTTCGTGCTTGTTTCCTCCATTTTCGACAGCGTCCCGCAAATGACTGCATGGTATCCATCAAGATTCATGCCCAGGCCAAAAATCGCGTAACCTATTGATTTTCAATGAATCGAGCGTTGCGAAAAATCTTCCCCGCGCATGCTTCTGTCTGGAATGCAGACAATCTGTTGTCTTCCCAACACCTCCACCGCGCAAAAAAACGCCCGGGGAACCGGGCGTAAAGGAGAGAGCTTTGGAAAGAGGGTTCGTCCGGATGTCTCATGCGGGTTCGGCAACTGCCAGGTGATCGGGTTCCGGGGGTGTGGCGGTCAGTTCGTCGAGGATTTCTTCGCGGATTTCCTGCAACAGGCGCGACGTCCGGTCGCGCGGGTGCGGCAGGGGAATCTTGACGCTGTGCTTGATCCGCCCCGGATGCGCGTCCATGACGATGATCTCGTCGCCCAGGTAGACGGCTTCGTCCACGTCGTGCGTGACCATGATCATCGTCACCCGCCGTTCCAGCCAGATGCGTTGCAGTTCCTTTTGCAGATATACGCGCGTCAGGGCGTCGAGCGCGCCCAAGGGTTCGTCCAGGAGCAGGATCTTCGGCTCGTTGACCAGGGCGCGGGCGATCGCGGCGCGTTGTGCCATGCCGCCCGACAACTGGTGCGGATAGGCTTTTTCGAAGCCCGTCAGGTTGACGAGACGGATGTGCTCGGAAACCCGCCGGTTTTTTTCGGTTTCCGGGTAATCGTGGTTCAGGAGCGCCAGCGCGATGTTGTCTTCCAGCCGCATCCACGGAAACAGGCGGTGGTCCTGGAAGACGATGCCACGATCCAGGCTGGTCGAGGTGATGCGCTCGCCATCCAGCAGGATTTCGCCGGAATATTCGCTGTCCAGCCCGACGATGAGCCGGAGCAGCGTCGATTTGCCGCAGCCGGAGGGGCCGACGATGCAGACGAAATGTCCCGGTTGGATGTCGAGGTTGATGTCCTGCAATACCTGCACCTGGCGCTTTTCGAGGCGATAGATCTTGCCCAGGTTGCGGATGCTCAGGGTGCCGGATTCCGATACCGGCGCCGGAGCATTTTCGGCCTCCGCCTGGAAATCATCCGTGTCGTCCGTCATGTCTACTGCGCGTAGCGCCAGCCGAGAAGCCATTTCCTGATCCTTCCGATTCCATAATTCATCAAGCATCCGGTGATGCCGATGGTGGCGATGCACACGATCACGACGTCCATTTTCGAGGCCGATTGCGCGATCAGCATCAGGCCGCCCAGGCCGGGGCCGGTGGCGAAGAGGAGTTCGCTGCCCACCGTGGCGACCCAGGCGAAGGCCAGGGCGTTCAGGAAGCCGGTGAAGATCGAGGGCCAGGCGTTGGGTAGCAGGACCCGGACGAATGTCTGCCAGCGGGTGAAGCGAAAGACCTGCGCGACTTCCAGATGGTGTTTTTCGACGTTGCGGATGCCTTCGTAGGTGTGCAGCACCATGGGATAGAACACCGCGACCACCACCATCAGGTTCTTGGCCATGATTCCGGTGCCGAACCAGAGTCCGATCAGCGGGATCCAGCCCATCAGCGGCACCTGCCGTACCGTGTGATAGAGGGGGCCGACGAGGATGTCGGCCACTTTCGAGATGCCCATCAGCGCGCCGATGCCGACGCCGAGCAGGGTGCCGAACAGGAGTCCCAGGAGGGCCGAGCGCAGGGTGGCGAGGAAATTGACCGCCAGTTCGCCATTGCCGAGCAGCTCCACGAGGCTGTTCCAGATTTCGCCGACGGATACAAAGGCGTAGGCATAGGCGACTCCCTGGCGGGAAAGCAGTTCCCACAGCCCGATGAGCAGCGCCGGGGCCAGAAGGCCGATCAGGAGCGTCGAGAGGCGCTGTTTCACTGGGTTCTCCAGCGTACCAGGCGGCGTTCGAACCATTGGCAGCCGCGATCCAGCGTAAAGCCGATGACGCCGGTCAGCACCACGCCGACCATGACGATGTCGATGCGGAACATCTGCCGTCCCATTTCCATCATCTGCCCCAGGCCGCTGTCGGCGGCGAGGAGTTCCGCCGCGACCAGGACGATCCAGGCGCGGGTGAGGGAGAGCCGCATGCCGGTCAGGATCGGCGGCACGGTCGAAGGGAGCACCAGCTTGCGGACCAGATGCCGGGCCGGCAGTCGGTAGACCTTCGCCACTTCGACGAAGTGTTGCGGGATGCCTTTCACGGCATCGAAGGCCGCCAACGCCACCGGAAAGAAGGCTGCCTTGAGGACGATGATGATCTTGAAGGTTTCTTCCACGCCGAAGATCAGGATGAACATCGGGATGAAGGCGATCGAAGGCACCTGCCGGACGGCGTTGAAGAGCGGCGAGAAGAGCCGCTCCGCCGTCTTCGACAGGCCCATCAGCACGCCGAACGAAATCCCCAGGAAGACGCCCAGCGCGAATCCCCAGACGAGGCGGTAGAGGCTTTTCCCGATGTGATCCTGCAATTCGCCGCTTTCCCAGAGTTCGCAAAAGGTCTTCAGCACGACGGCGGGCGATACCAGTATCTGCTCGGGGAAAACTCCGCTGCGGCATGCCGCGATCCATGCCAGCAGCACGGCGATGGGCGAAATCCACAGGAGGGCGCGGCGGCCCAGGGCTTGCTGTAGATGGGAAAGACGGACCGGCATACCGTTATTTCCTCGCCTGCGCCGGCGTCCTGGCCTTGCCGTTGCCGTTCCGCCAGTATTCCTGGAGGTTCAGTTCCCTCAAGGCATGCTCGATGAAGCGCGGCTCCAGGAGACGATCCGCGTCGAATTCCCTGCGAATCAGGCCGGAGGATTTGCTGTAGGCGACCACGTTGCGATAATGCTCCAGCACGCCGTCGTAGAGCGGATTGAAACGCGCCCTCCACGGCACGATATCCGTCTCGTATTCCTTGCGGACGAAGGTTTCGGACTGGCCAGAACGCGCCGCCAAGGTCAGGAATTCCTCGAAGTTTTCCTCCCGCGATATCCAGTGCGCGGCGCGCACATGCGCATTGACCAGGGCCTGCGTCACACCGGGATGGCTGTTGACGAACGATTTGCGGCCCCACAATTCGGTGCGTATCTTCCAGTTCTGGCCGGGTTCCTTGGTCGACCAGAGAATCCGGCCGATGCCCTTGTCCACCAGGGTGAAGATGTCGGAGAGCGTCACCAGCGCGTCCACGTCGCCGGAAGCCAGGGCCGCCGCGCCCGACTGCGGATTCAGGTTCTTGATCTTGAAGTCCGACAGTTTCAGGCCGTTCGCCGCCAAGAGGCGGGCGAAGGAGAGTTCCCAGGGACGGCCGCGATGCAGCGCGATGCGCTTCCCCTTGAGGTCCCGGATGGATTTGACGGTGGAATGGAGGGGGACGATCAGGTAGACGTTGAGGCCATTGCCGCCCGGCCCGACGATGACGGTATCCACGCCGCCCGCATTGAGAATCACCGAAGGCAGGTCGCCATAGCTGGCGAAGTCGATGCTGCCATTGGCGAACGCCTCGTTGATCGTCGCCGCGACGCCCTGTGTCGGGACCAGTGTCCATTGCAATTCCACACCCAGTTTTTGCAGGTCGGCCTTCAATACCGGATCGCGCTCGATCAGGGCCGCTTCGCCACTCAGTACCGCTCCCTTCCCCTGCGGATAGGCCACGGCCGCAACACGCACAGCCCGCAAGGCTTCCTCCGCCCATGCCATATGGGAAACGAGGAGGAGCGAAAACGCCAGCACACAAAGCGTTTTCAGGGACAGGCAGGGATTTTTTATTTTCCTGGCGAACGGGTATTCAGTCGACATCATTGGAAGCCTTCGATTTCATGCAGCAATATCGAAATAGGACAGCAATAACGATGCCAGATTTTTTCTGTTGTAAATCATTGGGTTATGAATGCATTCCCAGCGGGCGTGTTGTCGTATCAGCATGGATTGCTGGAATATCAACAACTGTAGGTTGGATAAGCCGAAGGCGTAATCCGACATTTCGTATCCCCACGATGCGCCGCATCGCAAATATCAGCGGCGCAAGCGCCGGCTGGTACGAATGTCGGATTACGCCTGCGGCTCATCCAACCTACGGCCATATGTCATACGCCCCGGATTGTCATGATGAAGCAAGCAGTTCGCGAACCGCCCGTTGTAGAATCGTCACCTCTATCCAAAGAAAAGGGAGTTAAAAATGAAACCGTTCAAGACACCAGCATCATGGCTGCTCATGTTGATGCTGTTCGGCAGCCTGTTGTCCTGCTCCCCGGAAAATGAAACGGTCTACCCGGCCTTTCATGTGGATGGCTGGGAAACGCTGGATCGGCCCGGATATTCCATCCAGTATCCGCCGGACTGGGGATTGAACCAGGACGGGGTGATGGGAACCGAATTCGTGATGTTTGCGCCCGAGGATTCCAGCAATGCTTTCCGGGAAAACGTCAATTTGATCACACAGCCTGTCACCATGAATTTGGAGGAATACATCGAAGCCATGAACGCCATGTCCCCGCAAACCTTCCCGAATTACGCCAGGGTATCGCTCGAAAAAGCAAGGGACGCCTCGGGCGAGCGTTATGAAATGGTTTCGACTTTCGATACGGACACCGGCCATATCAAGAACCGGCAGTACTTCTGGGTCGCCAATGGCAAGGCGTATACCCTGACCTGGACCAGCACTGCCGAGAGGTTCGATGACACCAAGGAAACCGGGGAAAAAATCCTGAAATCCTTCAGGATAAAATAGCGCCCTTCATCGCCCCATTTCAGGAAATACCAATGGCTCAGTACGTCATGTCCATGCTCCGCGTGAGCAAAACCGTTCCGCCCAAACGGCGGATCATCGAGGATATTTCGCTCTCTTTCTTCCCCGGCGCGAAAATCGGCCTTTTGGGGCT
>JAITDH010000053.1 GCA_031282665.1 Zoogloeaceae bacterium
CCCCCGGCTGACGCCGGGGGTTATCGAAATCGCGTCCCTTCGGGACGCCCGTGCGCGTTGGCGCTTTGTTATATCAACCCGCTCAAACACGGCCTCATCCAATCGGTTTATCCGGAGGATTGGGCGGGGCGGATTGTCGAGATGGACGAAACCTCGTTCTTTTTTCGAGCGCACTCGCATTTGAACATCCGGGAGCGTCCCGAAGGGACGCAATTTTGATAACCCCCGGCGTCAGCCGGGGGCGTGGCGGCCCATCCCACCCAGGATAGCCCCAACGGGGCGTTACCCGCAGCGGCATCATGGGAAAAAACATTCCTTGCTCCCATGTACGAAAAACGATGGGATAGCGGCTCTGCCGGAAACGACGCATGTGCCGATGCTGCTGCCCGACGTAACGCCCCGTTGGGGCTACATGATCTTGAGGCCATGTTCCCCCGGCTGACGCCGGGGGTTATCGAAATCGCGTCCCTTCGGGACGCCCGTGCGCGTTGGCGCTTCGTTATATCACCCCGCTCAAACACGGCCTCGTCCAATCAGTCGCTTCCGATGAGAGGCCAAGGCTTTATTACACCAACATTCTTGACGCCGCCGATCTGATCCCGCTTGAGCAATACAAGATCGACATGTCGACTCGTTGATTTGAAACTGTCACAAGGAGCCAGACGGAAAAGACCGGTGGCGCCAACACGCGGCGTATATCCATATGGCATAGTCTGGATTACGCCTCTGGCTGATTCATTCAAACCAAATCGAAATTGCGGCGCTTCGCGCCGGATGATGAATGAATTGTCGGATTGCGCCTTCGGCTTATCCAACCTACGAAAACCAAACCCACGAAAACCTACAAAGCAACCCAAACCAACGGTAACAAGCGTAAGATAGCCGCCCCTTCCCTTTTTCTCCACATCCATGGTTCCCCATCTCACGACCGCCCTTTCCGGTCCACTGTTGGCGCTGGAAGAGCGCTTTCTTGCGCACAGCGCGCCGATCGAGCAATGGTTTCGCGCCTCCTGGCTGGAGCATTCGCCGCCTTTCTACGCCTCGTGCGACCTGCGGAACGCGGGGTTCAAGCTGGCGCCGGTCGATACCAACCTGTTTCCCGGCGGGTTCAACAATCTCAATCCCGCCTTCCTGCCCCTGTGCGTGCAGGCGGCGATGAGCGCGGTGGAAAAGTTCTGTCCCGCCGCCTGCAAGCTCCTCCTGATCCCGGAGAACCATACCCGCAACATTCCCTATCTGCAAAACCTCGCGCAACTGGCGACACTGCTTTGCCAGACCGGGCTGGAGGTGCGCCTGGGCAGCCTGTTGCCCGACCTCGCCGCGCCGCGCAAGATCGAATTGCCCTACGGCCAGTCGCTCCTCCTGGAGCCGCTCGTGCGGCGGGGCGGGCAATTGGGACTGGCCGATTTCAGCCCCTGCGCGATCCTGCTCAACAACGACCTGTCGGCGGGCATCCCGCCCATCTTGCGGGGGCTGGAAGGGCAGATCCTGCTGCCGCCGCTTTCCGCCGGCTGGGCGCATCGCCGGAAGAGCCGCCATTTCGCGGCCTATGACGAGGTGGCGGAAGAGTTCGCCGATCTCATCAACATCGATCCGTGGAGCATCAATCCCTTTTTCGCCGCCTGCCGCAATCTCGATTTCCACGCCCGGCACGGCGAGGAGGAGCTCGCGGATACCGTTTCCCGGCTCCTCGCCCGCATCCGCGAGAAATACCATGAGCATGGGGTCGAGGAGACGCCCTATGTCGTCGTCAAGGCGGACGCGGGAACTTACGGCATGGGCGTCATGACCGTGCGCGACGCGAGCGAGATCACCAGGCTCAACCGCCGCCAGCGCAACAAGATGAGCGTCATCAAGGAGGGCATCCCCGTTTCCGAAGTCATCGTGCAGGAGGGGGTGCATACCTTCGAGAGCGTGCGCGACGCCGTTGCCGAGCCGGTCGTCTATATGATCGACCGCTATGTGGTGGGCGGTTTCTACCGGGTGCATACGGCGCGCGGCAAGGACGAGAACCTGAACGCGCCGGGCATGGAATTCGAGCCGCTCGCCTTCGAAACCGGCTGCAACCTGCCCGACCGCGGGGAAAGACCGGACGCGCCGCCCAACCGCTTCTACGCCTACGGCGCCATCGCCCGCCTCGCCTGCCTGGCGGCCGCCCGGGAATTGGAGGAGATGGAGGAGATGGAGATGACGGCGCGGGATGAGGAAACGGCAGCGGGTTTGGTTGATTCGGTGGCTTCGGTTGTCTCGATCGCCTGAATTGTCCGGGTGCAATCAAAGTGGAGGAAAAACCTTTCCAGACGAAGCGTAGTCGTTTGCCGTCCCCACGCCCCCTGGGGGAGAGAGGGTGGCCCGGCAGGGCCGGGAGAGGGTGTTGTTCCACGCGACGCGTAGCGCCGGACATTTGTTTTGCTGTTACGCCGGACAGGAAGAAGTTTGCGGCGCTGTGCGCCGTATGGAACGACACCCTCTCCTGCCCCTGCCGGGGCACCCTCCCCCGCCAAGCGGGGGAGGGGACAGCAAACGTTCGCGCTTCATTTGTTGCTCCACTCTTGTCCGGGATGCCCTCCATTCTGCCCCGGCTTTTCCTGCTGATCGTCTGTGTCTGGCTTGCCGCCTGTTCGCGCGCGCCGCGGACTGTCAGCCAGGAATCCTTCGTTTTCGGCACCCGGGTGGAGATCATCATCGCCGGCGAGGAGGAGGCGCGCGCGCGGCAGGCCGCCGCCGCCGTCCTGGGCGATTTCGATGCCCTGCACCGCGTCTATCATGCCTGGCAGCCTTCCGATCTGACCCGCGTCAATGCCGCCATCGCGGCCGGGGAGAGCCTGGAGATCGACGAGGAAATGGCCCGCCTCATCCGCCAGGCGCAGGAATTCGCGCAGTGCACGCGCTATCGTTTCGATCCCGGTATCGGGCGGCTGATCGCGCTTTGGGGATTCCAGTCGGACGAATTCGCCGCCCGCCTGCCGGATGCCGCGGCGCTCGAAAAATGGCGGGCGCATCCCGCTTCCATCGCCCAATTGCGACTCGCCGGACGCCAGCTTTCCAGCGCCAACCCGGAGGTCGCCCTCGATTTCGGCGGCTACCTCAAGGGCGTCGCCCTCGACCGGGCGGCCGAGCGGCTGCGCGCGGCGAATGTCCGCAACGCGCTCATCAATATCGGCGGCAATGTCCTGGCGCTCGGCGACAAGAACGGCCAGCCCTGGAAGGTCGGCATCCAGCATCCGCGCCACCCCGGCGCGCTGGCGATCCTCGACCTGCGCGACGGCGAGGCCATCGGCACTTCCGGCGATTACCAGCGTTATTTCGAAATGGACGGGCGGCGCTACAGCCACCTTCTCGATCCCGCGAGCGGCGAGCCGGTCGGCCACACCCAGGCCGTCACCGTGCTGATTTCCCCCGGCGACGGCGAAGCCACCCCGCCCGGCGCGCGTTCGGACGCCTTCTCCAAGCCCCTGTTCATCGCCGGCCCGCAAGGCTGGCGGGAAGCCGCCCGCGAACTGGGCATCACCCAGGCCCTGCGCATCGACGCCGACGGCTCGCTCGAAGTCACCCCGGCCCTTGCCGAACGTTTGACATTCGTGGAATAAAAAAACGGCGGGCCGTGTATGGCCCGCCGTTTTGGGGTCGGAATGTCCGGGGAATTACATCATCCCGTCCATGCCGCCCATGCCGCCGGGTATGGCGGGGGCGGGTTTGTCTTCCGCCAGTTCGGCGACCATGGCGTCGGTCGTCAGGATGAGACCGGCCACGGAGGCGGCGTTTTGCAGGGCGGTGCGCGTGACCTTGGTGGGATCGAGCACGCCGGTCGCTACCAAATCGCCGTATTCGCCGGTGGCGGCGTTGTAGCCGAAATTGCCCTTGCCTTCGACTACCTTGTTAACTACTACCGAGGGTTCTTCGCCAGCATTGGCGACGATTTCACGCAGCGGTTGTTCCAGGGCGCGCAGGACGATCTTGGTGCCCGCTTCCTGGTCGTGGTTGTCGGCCTTCAGCTTGCCCAGCACCGCGGCGCGGGCGCGCAGGAGCGCCACGCCGCCGCCAGGGACGACGCCTTCTTCCACCGCCGCGCGGGTGGCGTGCAGCGCGTCTTCCACGCGGGCTTTCTTTTCCTTCATTTCGACTTCGGTCGCCGCGCCCACCTTGATGACGGCCACGCCGCCGGCCAGCTTCGCGACGCGCTCTTGCAGCTTTTCGCGGTCGTAGTCGGAGGTGCTTTCTTCGATCTGCACGCGAATCTGCTTGACACGCCCTTCGATCGCGGAGGTTTCGCCCGCGCCGTCGATGATGGTGGTGTTTTCTTTCGCCACTTCGATGCGCTTGGCACGGCCCAGATCCTTCAGGGTGGCTTTTTCCAGCGTGAGGCCGGTTTCTTCGGAGATCACCGTGCCGCCCGTGAGGATGGCGATGTCTTCCAGCAGGGCCTTGCGACGGTCGCCAAAGCCGGGGGCCTTGACCGCCACGGTCTTCAGGATGCCGCGGATGTTGTTGACCACCAGGGTGGCGAGCGCTTCGCCATCCACGTCTTCGGCGATGATGAGGAGCGGGCTGGATGCCTTGGCGACCTGTTCCAGGATGGGCAGGAGATCGCGGATGTTGGAAATCTTCTTGTCGAAGAGGAGCACATAGGGGCTTTCCAGGATCGCCTGTTGCTTGTCGGCATTGTTGATGAAGTAGGGCGAGAGGTAGCCGCGGTCGAACTGCATCCCTTCGACGACGTCCAGTTCGTTGTCCAGGGATTTGCCGTCTTCGACGGTAATCACGCCTTCCTTGCCGACTTTATCCATCGCCTTGGCGATGATGTCGCCGATGGAGGCGTCGGAGTTGGCGGAAATGGAACCTACCTGGGCGATTTCCGTGTTGGTGGTGCAGGGTTTGGAAATCTTCTTCAATTCTTCGATGACGGCGATGACGGCTTTGTCGATGCCGCGTTTCAGGTCCATCGGGTTGAGGCCGGCGGCCACGTAGCGCAAGCCTTCGCGCACGATGGATTGGGCGAGCACGGTGGCGGTCGTGGTGCCGTCGCCGGCGATGTCGGAGGTCTTCGAGGCGACTTCCTTGACGAGTTGCGCGCCCATGTTGGCGAACTTGTCCTTCAGTTCGATTTCCTTGGCGACGGAAACGCCGTCCTTGGTCACGGTGGGCGCGCCGAAGGAGCGCTCCAGCACGACGTTGCGGCCCTTGGGTCCGAGCGTTACCTTGACGGCGTCGGCCAG
>JAITDH010000056.1 GCA_031282665.1 Zoogloeaceae bacterium
GAACTGTCCTGGATGGCGGCGATCATGGCGCCGATTTCGCCGGTCGCGCCGGTCGTGCGCTCGGCCAGCTTGCGCACTTCGTCCGCCACCACCGCGAAGCCGCGTCCCTGTTCCCCGGCGCGGGCGGCCTCGATGGCGGCGTTCAGGGCGAGGAGATTCGTCTGGTCGGCGACGTCCTTGATGACTTGCACGATGCCGGAAATCTGCTCGGATTGCCGGCTCAATTCGATGATGGTTTCCGAAGACGAGCGCACCGCCTCGGCCATCGCCTGCATCTCCGTGACGGTCTTGCGGATCACTTCTCCGCCGCCCTGCGACAGATTGCGCGTCTTGCCGGTGATTTCCTCGGTTTCCCGCGCGCTGTCGCCCACCGTATGGATGCTGACCGTCATTTCCTCCACCGAGGCGGCCATCGACGAGGCGGATTCGCTCGTCATCCGCGAGCCTTCGGCGGACTGCTCGGAAGTGCCCTGCAGGCGCGCCGCGGATTCGTCGAGCGAGCCGACGACGGAGGCCAGGTTCTTGAAGGTCGCCTGCAGGGAGGCCAGGAGCTTGTTGAAACTCTGCGCGCATTGCGCCACTTCGTCCGATCCCTGGAGATCGACGCGGGCGGTAAAGTCGCCGTTCGTTTCGATTTCCTGCATGGACTGCCGGATGCGGGAAAGCGGGTCGGTAATGGAGCGGATGATGGCAAAGGCGACGAAAAGCGCGAGCAGGATGCCCGCCAGCGTGATCGCGAACATCAGGTTGCGCGTTCTCTCGTAGGCGCCTTCCGCCAGATCGAACGACTGCTGGGCCTGCCCCACGTTCAGGCTCATGAGTTCGGTGAGGGAGGTTTCCACTACCACGGCATGTTCCCTGAATCCTTTCAGGAAGTTCGCCAGGGTGTCCTGGGAGAAATTGCCCGCCTGCATGCCGTCCCGGAGGGGCTTGACCGACTCCGTCATGAAACGCCTGTAGCTCGTGTCGACCCGTTCGACGAGTTCCTGTTCCTTCGGCGACTTCACGACGGTCCTGTAGGCGGCCCAGTGCGTTTCAAAAATATTCTGCCAATTGTCCGCGCTGGCGAAATGCACGTCGATGGGATGATCGTGTATGGCGGAAAGGGGATTGGCCGGATTGTGCTGGTAAGCCAAAAGCATATCGGCCACGATCTTGCCCAGGGTGCCGTTCATCGCGCCCAATTCGGCGATCGGACGGGTGTCCTGCGTGTAGATACCGGTGATGTTTCTCTCCATCGACGCCAGTCCCCAGAGACCGGTGACACCGACCGCAACGGTCACTACCAGCGCCAGCGCCATCAGGAAAAACAGACGGCTGCTTACTTTCAATGTTTTCCACATAACATTTTCCTTGTAGTTTGAAAAAGCGCCGCAATTGTAGCCAGATTCACGATAGTTGCGAAAAATTGACACAATTGCTCCCGTCCTGCCCAATCCGTGCCATCATCCTTGCCTGACGCGCTAGAATGATTGTTTTTCGACTGTTCACGCCCCATGCGCAAAATCCTCGTTACTTCCGCCCTGCCCTACGCCAACGGCTCCATCCACCTGGGTCACCTGGTGGAATACATCCAGACCGATATCTGGGTGCGTTTCCAGAAAATGCGCGGCCATGAATGCTGGTATGTCTGCGCCGACGATACGCACGGCACGCCGATCATGCTCCGGGCGGAAAAGGAAGGCATCACGCCGAAGCAACTGATCACGCGGATGCATGCGGAACATTTGCGCGATTTTTCCGGTTTTCATATTCGTTTCGACAATTACTACAGCACCCATTCGCCGGAAACCCGCGCCTTTGCCCATCTTTTCTACGAACGCCTGCGAGAGGCGGGGCTGATCGAAAGGCGCGCCATCGAGCAGTTCTACGACCCGGTCAAGGCGATGTTCCTGCCGGATCGCTTCATCAAGGGCGAATGCCCGAAATGCGGCGCGTCGGATCAATATGGCGACAACTGCGAAGTCTGCGGCGCGGCCTACGCGCCCACCGAACTGAAGAACCCCTACTCCGCCGTCTCCGGCGCCCGGCCGGAACTGCGCCAGTCCGAGCATTATTTTTTCCGCCTCTCCGATCAGCGCTGCGAAGAATTCCTGCGCCAATACACGCGCCGCGAGCGCGTCCTGCAACCGGAAGCCGCCAACAAGATGCAGGAATGGCTGGGCAAGGAAGGCGAGCATCACCTGACCGACTGGGACATCTCCCGCGACACGCCCTACTTCGGCTTCGAGATTCCCGACGCGCCGGGGAAATTCTTCTACGTCTGGCTCGACGCGCCAATCGGTTACATGGGTTCGTTCAAGAAGCTGTGCACCCTGAAGGGGCTGAATTTCGACGAATATTTCGCGCCCGGCTCGGAAACCGAGTTGTATCACTTCATCGGCAAGGACATTCTCTACTTCCACGCCCTGTTCTGGCCCGCCGAACTCGCGCATGCCGGATTCCGCACCCCGAGCCGGATTTTCGCGCACGGATTCCTCACCGTGGACGGCGCCAAGATGTCCAAGTCGCGCGGCACCTTCATCACCGCCGAGAGCTATCTCGCCGAGGGTCTCGACCCCGAATGGCTGCGCTACTACTTCGCCGGCAAGCTCTCCGGCACGATGGAAGACATCGACCTGAACCTCGTGGACTTCGTCAACCGCGTCAATGCCGACCTGATCGGCAAATACGTCAACATCGCCAGCCGCACCGCCGGGTTCATCGACAAGCGTTTCGACGGCAGGCTGGCCGGCGCCGAGGCCGATCTTCCCGCCCTCGTCGCCATCCAGGAAGCCGCCCCGCGGATCGCCGAACTGTACGAGGATCGCGAATTCTCCAAGGCCATGCGGGAAATCATGGCCCTCACCGACGGCGCGAACCAGTACATCGGCACGCTCCGCCCCTGGGATATGGCGAAGGAAGAAAACCGGGAAAACGAGCTGCACATCGTCTGCACCAACAGCCTGAATCTCTTCCGTCTGCTCACCATTCTCCTGAAGCCGGTCCTCCCCGCCCTGGCGAAAAAGGTGGAAGCCTTCCTCAACATCCCCCCGCTGACCTGGGACGACACGGTGACCCTGCTGCCCGCCGGGCACGACATCGCGCCCTACCAGCACCTGATGACCCGCATCGACCCGAAGCAGGTCGTCGCCCTGATCGAAGCCAACCGGGACAATGTGGCGGACGCGACGGGAAAACCCGTGCCCGAAAAGGGCGGGGAAAAGGCCGGAGAAAAGGCGAAACAGGACGCGCAGGAAAGCGAACCGCCCGCCCTGGCGCACATCCGCATCGAAGATTTCCTGAAAGTCGACCTGCGCGTCGCCCGCATCGTCGACGCCAACCATGTCGAAGGCGCGGACAAGCTCGTGCGCCTTCTCCTCGACATCGGCGAAAAAAGGCCGCGCCAGGTCTTCGCCGGAATCAAGGCCGACTACGACCCGGACATGCTGATCGGGCGGCTCACCATCATGGTCGCCAACCTCGCGCCGCGGAAGATGAAATTCGGCCTTTCCGAAGGCATGATCCTCGCCGCCGCCAACCCGGACGGGAAAACCGGCGGCATCTACCTCCTCTCCCCCGACGCCGGCGCGACGCCGGGGATGCGTGTGCAATAAGCGATAAGCGGGCGGGCATGGCCCGGCAAGAACGAAAAGGCTTCCTGCCGCCCGAAAAAAAGAAAGACCATCATGTTTTTCAATTTCCGCCCCAAGCTGCTGGATTGCCTTTCCGGCTATGACCGGACGCAGTTGGGCAAGGACGTCGCCTCCGGCGTGACCGTCGGCGTCCTCGCCCTGCCGCTGGCAATGGCCTTCGCGATCGCCTCCAACGCCTCGCCCGCCTCGGGCATCTGGACCGCCATCGTCGCCGGCTTCCTCATTTCCGCCCTGGGCGGTTCCCGCGTGCAGATCGGCGGGCCGACGGGCGCCTTCATCCCCATCGTCTACGGCATCGTCACCCTCTACGGCTTTTCCGGCCTCCTGGTCGCCACCATGCTGGCGGGCGTCTTCCTCCTCGCCATGGGGATCTTCCGCATGGGGCAATTGATCCGCTTCATCCCCGTCGCCGTCGTCATCGGCTTCACCAACGGCATCGCGGTAGTGATCTTCATGGCGCAGTTGAAGGATTTCCTCGGCCTCGCCATCGACGCCATGCCGCCGGATTTCTTCGGGAAAATCCGGGTGCTTTCCGAATCCCTGCACCTGATCCACCTGCCCACCCTGGCGCTGGCCATCGTCTCCTTCATTTTCCTCGCCTTCTACAACCGCCTGGCGAAGATCCGCGCCCTCGGCTTCCTGCGCCGCGCCCCCGGGCCGCTCATGGTGCTGGTCCTCGGCACCGCGGCGACCGCCCTCTTCGAACTGCCCGTCGACACCATCGGCAGCCGCTTTCCCGGCGGCATCCCGCAGGAATTCCCCGGCCTGGCCCTGCCCGCCCTGTCGCTGGAAAACCTGAGCCACCTGATCTCCCCCGCCATCGCCATCGCCCTCCTGGGCGCCATCGAATCCCTCCTCTCCGCCCGCGTCGCCGACGCCAGCATCGAGGACAGCCACGACCCCAACCAGGAACTGGTCGCGCAGGGCATCGCCAACATCGTCGTCCCGCTCTTCGGCGGCTTCGCCGCCACCGGCGCCATCGCCCGCACCGCCACCAACATCCGCTCCGGCGGGCGCACCCCCATCGCCGGCATCGTGCATGCCATCGTCCTTCTCGCCATCGTCCTCCTCCTCGCGCCGCTCGCCAGCCACATCCCGCTGGCCACCCTCTCCGCCATCGTGGTCATGGTCTCGATCAACATGTTCGAACTCGAAGGCTTCCGCAAACTGCGCACCTTCTCCAGCAACTACCGCATCATCATGCTCTCCACCTTCCTGATGACCGTCGTCTTCGGACTGACGATCGCCATCGAGGTCGGCATGGTGCTCGCCTGCCTCTTCTTCATCTACCGCATCTCCGACCTCACCACGATCGAGGCCATCCCGCTCGCCAACACCGCCTCCCCCGTCCGTTTCGATGCCAGCGGAAAGTCGCGCATCGCCGCCTGGCGGGTATACGGCGCCCTCTTCTTCGGCGCGGCCAGCAAGCTGGAAGCCCTGTTGAGCCACGAGCCGGACGTGGTGATCCTGGACACGCAAAGCCTGATCCAGATCGACAGCACCGGCCTGGACGCCCTGGAAAACCTGCATGGCAAGCTCATCAAGCGCAATGCCATCCTGTTCATCACCGGCCTGCACGGCCAGCCGAAAACCACCCTGGAGCGCGTCGGCTTCCTGCGCGAAGTGGGCGCGGAGAACCTCTTCCCCAACATCATCGCCGCCCTGCGCGCGGCGGAACGACGTTTGCAGGAAAGTGATGCCGG
>JAITDH010000061.1 GCA_031282665.1 Zoogloeaceae bacterium
TGTCCTCCACTTTTAATCGCTCCCGAGATGCAACGCGCGCTTGTTTGTTCGCCGCAAGCGAGTATCATGAAAGCCCTTCACGGGCATGATGGCGGCCATTCTTGCCGGATGTGCCGGGCGCTCTTATGACGACATTCACGAAAAACCTTTCTCCGTCGGATCGCGGCAAGGAATTGCATACCGCCATCCTGGGCTGGCTGAATCGCCAGCAGGAGGGCCTGCCGGATCTGAAGAAGCTGGACAAATTGCTGCAACGGACGCAGGAGGCCGCCTTGCCGCCGGCGGTGTTGCACAATCCGCTGGAGCTTCTTTTTTCCTGCCTCAACCGCCATCTGCCGGAATTCATCGGGCAACTCGTCGGGGTGCGCATCCCCTTGAGCCGCCATCACCGCGAGCAGGTCGACATCCTGCAGATCGTGCTCGACAATTTCGCTCTCACCTACGCCTGGCAACTGGAAAACAACGAGGCGGAAAGCACGCCGGAAGAGCGCGCCATCTTCGCGGAACGCGTCGCTTTCTGCCTTTCGCAATACATTTATATCTGCTATCTGGTCGCCGCGCCCGTCGATCATGGCATCTGGCTGCGGCTGCACAGGGTCGTCGGGGCCGGGCTGTGGCGCACGTCGGGCAGGGAACTGCCTTTTTCCTATCGGGAGGCGATCCTGCTGGCCGCCGCGCAGCCGGGTTCCTTCACTTCCCGCGAATTGACGCAGATCGCGGGATGCCTCGTCCGCCATGCCGAGAAAATCAAGTTCTACCCCTTTCCCCCTACGCAGACCAGGGAGCGGGAGAGCACCTTCTGGATCGATCCGGCACGGGATTTCCCGCTTTTCGCCCTGAACCGGCGCGAGCCTATGCCGGGGGAGAGGGTCTTTTATTTCGTCGGGGCGGAAATTGCCGCACGGCTGCGCGCGGAATATGAAAACCAGAATACAAGCCCCAAGGCGGAACCGCGACTGAAGAAAAATCTCCTGCTCCGCCTGCTCGGCGCCCTGGAAAATCCCGGCAAGCGCCGCTTCGCCCGCCGCCGGAAACAATCCGATCTGCGCCGCGTCCAGGCCAATGTGGGCTTCGAAGCCTGCTGCCGGCTGTTGCGGCAGGAAAAGACGGAGGGGGAATACGAGAGCAAATGGATGGTCGTCAATGAAAGCCTGGATGGCTATGCGCTCATGCTGCTGAACGGAAAGGTCGGCTCGGTTCGCGTCGGCGACCCGATCGTCCTCTGCCTGGGGGAGGCGATCGGCCGCCTGGTCTGCCTCATCCGCTGGGTGCAGTCGGAAAACCCGGAGCATCTCGAAATCGGCGTGCAGGTCATCGCCCTGGACGCCATTCCCGTATCGTCCGCCGACACGAAGGCGGAATTCCTCCTGTTGCCGGAACATCTCCCCGCGCGGGAAAGCCAGGCCCTGCTCGCGCCCGGAGGCATGATCGGCGGCGAGAAATGCCGCCTCATCCTGGGAAGCGGCGAGGAACGCGACGTCCGCCTGACGGGCATCCACGAACAGAATAGCCGGGTGGATATTTTCAACATCGCGGAAGCGACATCATGAGCCGAAAACACCAGCATCTGCTGCATACCATCCTGCACGATCCGATGGCCTGCAATCTGCACTGGCGCGATGTGGAAGCCCTGCTCCTCCATCTCGGCGCCAGCATCGCGCCGAGCCACGGGGCGCGCTTCAAGGTGATATTGAACGAGCACGAGTTTTTCATCCACTACCCCGGGCATCACAACGAGGTGCAGCGCATGGACGTCAAGCACCTGCGGGAAAACCTGCTGCATGCCGGGGTCGAAAAGCGGGACGCTTGACGACGGGCGATGCCTTGAATCCTTCCGCACATTTTCCCATCGGCATTTTCGATTCCGGCCTGGGGGGGCTGACCATTCTGGAGGCATTGCGTCATCGCCTGCCGGAAGAGGATTTCATCTATTTCGCCGACACGCGCCACCTGCCTTACGGCGACAAGGCGGCGAGCTTCATCCAGGCGCGCGCGGAGACGATCGCGACGGCCTTGCTCGCGGAAGGCGCCAAGGCGATCGTCATCGCCTGCAACACGGCCACCGCCGCCGCTGCCGAGCGCCTGCGCGCCTTCATCGCGCAACCCGTCATCGCCCTCGAACCTGCTGTCAAGCCAGCCGTCGCGCAGAGCCGGCGCGGCATCGTCGGCGTTCTCGCCACCACCCGCACCCTGGCGAGCGAACGTTTTTCCCGCCTGCTCGCCGCCCATGCGCGGGATGCGCGGGTGCTGACGCAAGCCTGTCCCGGCCTTGCCGAAGCCATCGAGGCGGAAGGCCCGCACAGCGGCACGGTGGAAAATCTGCTCGATCTCTATGTCCATCCCCTGGCGCAGGCCGGCGTCGATGTCGTCGTGCTCGGCTGCACGCACTATCCCTGGGTGCGCCCCGAAATTGCCGCGCGCCTGCCCGGAGGGATAAAAATCGTCGATTCCGGCGAAGCGGTCGCCCGCCAGGTGGAATTCCGGCTCACGCGCGAAAGCCATCTCGGCGGCAGCGGGAAAATGCGCCTCGCCACCAGCGGCGATGCCCGCCA